>CAZEEB010000037.1:0-14215 GCA_964511245.1 uncultured Paludibacter sp. | reverse complement strand
AGGTTCATTAGGAATGCTTCCTTCGGCATCGGTGGGTATTCATACCTCTGTGTTTGAGCCAATTCACGGTTCATATCCACAAGCTGCCGGAAAAAATATTGCAAATCCGTTAGCAACAATTTTATCAGCCGCTTTGATGTTTGAATATGCATTTGGTATGCTGGATGAAGGTGCTATGATTCGCGAAGCTGTTACTGCAAGTATGGAAGCTAATATTGTAACTGTTGATATTGTTAATAATGATAAATCGTATACAACGACAGAAGTTGGTGAATGGATAGTAAATTATATACAAAATAAATAGCGAAAATTCAAATATGTTGTTTTTATGCTTTTCGTTTTTCATAACAGATAATGTATTGTTTATCATATTCTTACACAAAAAAATGTTTGCAATTGCAAACATTTTTTTGTGTAAGAATTAAAACTATCTACCTATTAATTCAAAAATGGAGAGTATTAACATATAGCCACCAAAAAGTAAAATAGCTGTTTCAGAATTTTTGATAAGTGTTTTCATATTTATTTAATTTATGAAAGATTTTGGTTTAAAAATGAACTTTACAAAGATAATGAAAGTTTGTAAACTGCAGATATGCAATGACTTGTAGTTTTTATTCTATGTTGTTGTAGTATTAATTACTACTTAATCCTGCTGTCAAATTTTGATTTGAATCATGTTAATACTTTAATTTCTTTATTTCTACATACTAAAATATTTATCTGCACATTTATAGCTATCAAAATCAGTTTGTTATAACTATATTTTAAATGAATTGATATTGATTTCTATTTGTTTTTCAATTAATTTGCTGAATTAGTTATTACAATAAAAATTAGCAAATTTAAAAAAATCAATTTTCAGCTAGTTTTCAAATTTAAATGATTTAAAAAATCAAATAAATATTAATATATATTATGATAAATAGCATAAAAATTAATATATATAAACTAATTTCATGCTTATAAAACTCAGATATTTAAATTCTAATAAACTGAATTTGTAATAATTACGATAGAGTATATCAAATATAATTTGAAATACTATTGTGTTAATCTTATTTTTATGTAAGTTTGTAGATGATTTGCTAGAAAAAAGCTATTTTATTTTTTTGAATATGAAAATTATTAATATTTTGATGTTTTTGTAATTTATGTACGAAGCCCTTCAAAAACTTGATCCAATTAGAATAAATTTTTCTGTTACAGGCATGCATACAATAAATATTGTTCTTTGCTTTGTAATGTTCGGTGTAGCTTTAAATATACAACCGGGTCAATTTGCCAAGTTAATTCGAAATCCAAAATTGCCTTTAATTGGACTATTCTCACAACTAATAGCACTTCCTGCAATTACATTTTTTCTTGTTTTACTTTTGAAAAATTACATCACACCTACTGTGGCAATGGGAATGATATTAGTTGCAGCATGTCCCGGTGGAAATATATCTAATTTCATTTCGGCATATTCTAAAGCGAATACCGAATTAGCAGTTGGTTTAACTGCTACCTCTACAGTTTTAGCCACATTTACAACTCCATTTAATTTTGCATTTTGGGGTGGATTATATGTTAAATACTTGTCAAGCCATGCCAATCAAATGCTAAAACCATTAATAATTGATAATTGGCAAATGTTTGAAACAGTTTTTTTATTGCTTGGGATACCATTACTCGTTGGTGTGTTTTTTTCAAAATTATTTCCAAAGCTAACTCACAAAATTAAAAATCCAATTCAAACATTTTCATTACTTTTCTTTATTGCTATGATAGTTATGGCTTTTGCTAATAACTGGGAATTATTTTTAAATAATATTTTCTATGTATTTATACTTGTATTTATCCATAATCTATTTGCTTTGATAACAGGTTTTTCAATTGCGACGCTATTCAAATTGTCTGATTTTAATCGTCGTACATTAACAATTGAAACCGGAATACACAACTCTGGACTAGGTTTACTCTTATTGTTTAATCCTAAGATTTTTCCTCCATCAATGCAAATTGGTGGAATGATTTTTATTGTTGCATGGTGGGGTATTTGGCATATAGTTACGGGATTATTACTTGCTGGTTATTGGCACAGAAAAATTCCAAAGTGATTTAATTATTTTAGTTTTTTCAAAATTGAAAATCTACAATCTTACATTTAAATTTTATTTGATTCGAAAATATGTACTTTTCATGTTTAAAAGGTACTACGGCGAATTCATTGTCATTGGAAAAGAAAATATTCCATTTGGAGATTCATTAATTTTTGCACCAAATCACATTAATGCGTTGCAAGATGCAATTGCTGTTCACTCTGTTATTCCTGCTAATTTACCCTTGGTATTTCTTGCCCGTTCTGATATTTTTAAAAATAAGCATGTTGCTAAGTTCTTGAATTTTGCAAAAATTATACCTGCTTTCAGGTTACGTGATGGAATTGAAAATCTTGGAAAAAACAATGAAATATTTAATCAATGTATTGATATATTGAATAATAACTGTGCAATTGGAATTATGCCCGAAGGAAATCAAGAGATAGAGCGGAGACTACGCCCTTTGGTTAAGGGAGTTTTTAGAATAGCTTTTGCCGCTCAAAATAAATTTCAACAGCATAAGGATGTTAGTATAATTCCAGTTGGAATAGATTACGGAGATTTAATCAAATCGAATAAGCATTTAATAATCAGTATTGGTAAACCTATTCCAATTTCAAGTTTTATATCTGATTATAATTCTAATCCTGTATTAACTACCAATGAAATTAAGGATAAATTACAAAATGAACTGAGTGAGTTGACACTTGATTTGGCTACAGATAATTATTATAAGTGTTTTGAAAGGGTAGTTTATATAGTTGATAAGGCACTTTTAATTAATCTTGAACTTGTTGACAATACTGTTAATCGCTTCAAGGCTAGGCAGATTGCTGCCAAGATACTTGTAAGTTTAGAAAAAAACAGAATTGAAGAATTAAATAAACTCGACGTATTGAGTTTAAAATATGTTGAAACATTACAAAAATACAATTTAAAATCAAGTGCATTTGAAAATACTCTTACAAAACCAAAATTTATATTGAACCTGTTATCCTTAGTTAGCACTTGTATGTTTTTTATATTGGGTTTAATGCTAAACTTTACACCATTTTTTATCCCCGTATTTATTCGAAAATACATACTAAAACCTGAATTTGTGGGTTTTTATAGTTCTTTGCAGTTTGGTATCGGACTTATAACATTCCCCTTATTTTACGTTATTCAAACTTTGCTTTTTGCAGTATTTCTTTGTAAAATTTGGTGGATGGTTTTACTTTTTATGTTTATACAATATCCTTTCGGGAAATTATCATTGTGGTGGTATAGAAAGTTTGTAAAATATTGCTCCTCAATAAGATATTTATATCTTAAAAAAAGAAAAACGATTCAATTGAATGAGCTTGAAGCTATTTACAATCAAATCGTTAATGTAATTATCACATCCAAGTAAATCACTAAAGCCCTTCAAGTTCTTTAATATCTTCTTTTTTTGATTCTTCTTTTTTAATTTCAAATTGCTTATCGCTCGCAACCTTATCTTTGATAAGTACAAGTTTAGCTACAACTACTAACATGCTGATTGCTATAATTGCAATTAATATCCTGAGTATTTTTCTTTGCTCAGTGCTTGATTTTTGAAAAGCTAAAAAACTAATCAAGAGACCAACAACGATAGGCAATAAAGCTATTGTTCCTAAGGGAAATACTGTGAAGATAATGCTTATTAAGGTAAAGAATATAGAAAGAATTATAAGTATTTTTCTCATTTTATATAGATTTTAAATACCAGATACTGAAGTTAACACTAATTGCCCGGTTCCTACCGGAATACTAAACTTGAGCATTGTAGGTATTCGCTTCGAATCAGTTGTTATCCAAATTAAATTTTTATCTTTACCTCTTAGTTTGTCGGTTTTGGCAGCTATCGACAATATAAAACATTCTTTTTTGCCTAAGTTTCCTGCTGAAACAATTTCTTTTCCCATATATTTTAACGAAACAGGATATTCTTTTTCATCAAATATTAAACTAAGAATCACACTTTGTCCGGATTTGAATTTATTGAAATCTATTAACCTAATGTTATAAACGAACGATATGATGTCACGCGATGAACTGTTAATATCAATTGTTTTTTTTGTTTCAGGACGCTTTTGAACGACTGCTGATCGATTAATTGATTTTCCATCAGCACTATAAATGTATTTTTCAGAAATTGAGAAACCACCTTCGGATAAACTTCTTTTAAATAAACTCGGCTTAAATGTAATTGGGTCAACATAAGTTTCATATAAATCTCTAATTTTGAAAAATCCATCCCATTTGCTAAATGTTGAAGCTTCCCAACTTAGATGTAAAAATGATTTTTTACTCGTTTTTACAATTTCAGTTGACATTGTAATTTGAGCTAATTGAGTCATTAAACCACTCATATTGTACGAGCCGGCATATACCAATTTTTCATTTGGCTTTAGTTGTGCAAAACAAACATTATAAAACAAAATGGATATTATTAAAAATGAACTTTTCATTTTAGGATTTATTTTTTAGAAAATTGTTTATTTTTTTTCTGTTTTCAATAATTAAAGCGACAATTACAGAAATAATAAAAGCTATAAGTGATGAATATTCTAGAATCTTAATAGTTCCATTTACTGGTTTTGGATCTACTACTAAATTTGAAGGGAAACGAACCGGTTCGGTACAATTTGAAATAAAGTAATCAGACTGAGCTCTATATTGATTCAAAGACAGTAATTCAGTGTAAAATAGTTGTTTTTGCTGTTCACCTACAATGAGTTTTTCTGTACTTAATCTTAATTGCTGATTATTGTCTTTAAAATAAGAAATTTTTGCCAAACTATCAATCCTACGAATTTCTGAATTACAAATTGCTGATTTTTTTATGTATTCTAATTTTCTTGACTCGAATTGAGTCTTTAACATTGCATTCGAATTGAAGTAATTTAAAATAGCCTTTTGAATTATTGGTACTTGACTTATGTTTTTAGTTAGAAGTTGAATGGAAACACGATCGCGCATTTTCACATACATCGTATCTTTTTGAGGATAACTATCAGAATAATCAACTTTAACTGCAACCCCATCTTTTATATAGCCAATTACGTTATAAGAATGTATTCCTACAATATTTATTGCTACACTATCAGGTATGGAGAGTTTAGTCGCTAATGAAGTTATTTTATTAGACAAATCTGAAAATTCAATTTGTCTGCTAATTTCACGCACTGTTTGTGCATCACTTCCATAAATCAATGCCAGTCCCTCGGCTTTATACACTTTTGCCTTAGGGCGTGATTTATAGATGCCAACCGAGAGGCATATAATAAATATAATTATTGTATATGTACGATATTTGTAAATTAATTGAATTAAGGTTCCAAAATAATGAACGATATTTACAATCCATTTTTTTAACCAATTAATTAAAAGTGATATAAGTTGCAATAAATTAATTTCTTTTGAGTCGATTTCTTTCATTTGTATGTTTTTTTATTGGTTTATTTTTAGTAAATTTTAAAGCTTGATTTCAACTTTTTCATTCTTCAATTTCATTAGTAATTTCTATATTTTGTGCTTCGAAATCGTTATCCAAATCTTCATCACTCCAATTATAGATTGGTTTTTGTGGTTCATTGTTTCTCTTGAAAATTGCTAATGCAATTCCTGTCAATCCTCCGGCTAAATGACCTTCCCATGAAATTGGATCATTGACCTGCCACGGAAAAAGGTGCCATACCATATTACCGTAAATTAACGTTACAATTAATGATACAGCAATCAATGGAACATAATTTCTAATCAATCCACTTAAAAACAAGAAAAAAGCCAATGCATAAATCAATCCACTAGCACCAATATGCCAACTTTCACGACCGATTAACCAGAGTATTATTCCACTAAATAGATACGATAATACTAAAACTTGTGTTGCAATTTGCCTGTAAAAATAATACAAGAAACCAGCAAGAATCAAAAATGACAAAACGTTATTTATTAAATGACTCCAGCCGGAATGAATGAATATATAAGTAAATATGCCCCACCAATTTTCAATTCGACGAGGATATATGCCTGCTGTATGTAAATCCAATCCCATTCCCCGTTCAAATAGAAACACAAATATCATGAATATCACAATAATTGATGGAATGAAAAGGGCATTTATCAGTTGCCTGACAGCAACAGAATTTTCGGTTTTATTTTCCATTCTATTGTTTTGGGCGACTTTTATATAGTTAATTCATGTTACTAAACGAAAATTTTGATTTTATAGTATATTTATTTTTAAAAAATATTATGCAGCTAATAGCTAGTTTTAGTTAAAACAGCGCTAAATGTCAGTTAATCAATATGCTAATTCGATAACATTATATAAATCTGTTTTTTTTTAGTATTTTTGGTCCACAATTAATTATAATAATTAATTTTTTTTTTATATATTGCGGTCGATAAAACGAAATCTGTAACTTTTTTGCATGAATATATGAGTTATCTCAATTTTGATAAAACGTTGTTAATTAATCTTGAAAAATCACTTTCGAAAGAAATGATTCGTACCAATAGGGCAGGGGCGTATAATAGTACAACATTAATTGACTGTAATACCCGAAAATATCATGGTCAACTCGTTTTACCATTGCCCGACATAGATGGGTCGAATCATGTTTTACTTTCGTCACTCGACGAAACTGTTATTCAACACGGTGCTGAATTTAATTTAGGTATTCATAAATACGAAGGCAATAATTTTAGTCCAAATGGTCATAAATACATTCGTCAATTCGATTGTGAAGTAATATCGCGAACTGTATATCGAGTAGGAGGTGTAATATTGTCAAAAGAAAGATTATTGGTTTCATTTGAACCCAGAGTTTTAATAAAATACACATTGTTAGAAGCTCATTCACCCACAATTTTACGATTTAAACCATTTCTGGCTTTTCGTAGTGTGAATGAATTAACGCACGAAAATGATTTGGCCGATACAACAAGTCATGAAATTGATGGTGGAATTAGAATGTGTTTATATGAGAATTATCCATGTTTGCACATGCAATTTTCAAAAAAAACATCTTATAATCACAATCCGGATTGGTATAAAAACATAGAATATTATAAAGAGGAAGAACGGGGATATGCCTATAAAGAAGATTTATTAGTTCCCGGTTATTTTGAAACAGCTATAAAAAAAGGAGAATCAATAATTTTTTCGGCTGGTATAAGCGTTGTATCACCCCGGAAACTTAAATCGCTTTGGGATGAAGAATTAACCCGGCGTATACACAGGGATGATATGCTCAGTTGTTTAACTAATTCAGCACAACAATTTTATAAACGCGAAGGAGATAAAACTTATTTGTTAGCAGGTTATCCGTGGTTTGGAGCTCGTGCCCGGGATCAATTTATGGCTTTGCCAGGTTGTACACTTACCATTGACCGAATGGATTATTATGAAGCAATAATGCAAACTTCAATTGCTGAAATTCAAGATTTTATAAATGGCAAACGTACAGGATTTAAAATTCAGGCAATTGACGATCCTGATGTTTTACTTTGGTTTATATGGGTAATTCAACAATTTTCTAAGCATAATTCGATAAATGAAGCTGCTCTAAAATATGAAGAATTAACTAATCAGATCGTTAATTTTATTAGAAAACAAAATCACCCCAATTTATTTTTACATAATAATGGCTTGCTTTATGTAAATGGTACCGAAAAACCTGCTACATGGATGAATGCCATGGAAAATAACAGACCAATAACTCCTCGCACCGGTTATGTTGTTGAAATCAATGCATTGTGGTATAATGCTTTGAAATTTGTATCTGAATTAACTCGCGAAGCCGGAAAAGAACATGCAGCAGATTTACTAGATTATCAGGCAGAAATGGCTAGCGAAGCATTTGTTCAAACTTTTTGGAATGGTACTTATTTATATGATTATGTAGATGGAAACCACAATGATTGGGAAGTTCGCCCAAATATGATTTTAGCTGTTGCATTGCCTTATTCGCCACTTAATAAACTTCAACAAAAATCAGTTTTAGATATAACTACCAAAGAATTACTTACACCTAAAGGATTACGCTCATTAAGCCCTAAAAGTGGATTTTATCGTCCAAGTTATGTTGGAGGTCAATTGGAACGCGATCGGAATTATCATAATGGACCGGTTTGGCCGCACACATTTGGTGCTTTTGCTGCAGCATATCTTAAAATTTATAAACAAAGTGGAAAATCTTTCATAGAACGAATGATGATTGGTTTTGAAGCTGAGATGAGTGAACTTTGTGTGGGAACACTTCCTGAATTATTTGATGGAAATCCACCTTACAAAGGTCATGGTGGAATGTCATTTGCAATAAGTGTGGCAGAGGTTTTGAGAGTTTTTGAAATGTTGAAAAAATATGAAATTGAATAGTATATGAAGGCATTAATGTTTGGTTGGGAATTTCCGCCGCATATATTGGGAGGCTTGGGGACTGCCAGCTATGGTTTGACAAAAGGAATGTCACAGCAGGAAGATATGCAAATTACATTTGTGATTCCGAAACCACATGGTGATGAAGATCAAAGTTTTCTTAAAATTATAGGGGCATGCAATGTACCGGTAGTATGGAAAGAAAATAATTGGGATCATGTGAATCATCGTATTGGCAATACCATGCATCCGGATGAGTATTTTTGGCTTCGAAATGGGATTAAATACGATTATCGCAGGATTTTTACCAACGATTTGGGATGCATTGATTTTTCAGGGCGTTATCCTGATAATTTAATTGAGGAAATATCTAATTATGAGGCTGTAGCAAGTGTATTGGCACATCAAGTTGACTTTGATATTATTCATTCGCACGATTGGTTGACATATCCCGCCGGAGTTTTTGCGAAACAAATTAGTGGAAAACCATTGGTAATTCATGTTCATGCAACTGATTTTGACCGAAGTAGGGGACAGGTAAATCCAACTGTTTACGGAATTGAAAAACGCGGAATGGATATGGCCAATCATATTATGACTGTGAGTGAATTAACCCGAAGAATAGTGATTGAAAAATACCATCAAGACCCCCGAAAAGTAACTACAGTTCATAATGCAGTAGAACCATTGCCCGATGTGGAATCATTTAAGAAAACTCCACGAAAAGATAAAGTGGTAACTTTTTTGGGTAGAATAACCATGCAAAAAGGACCGGAATACTTTGTTGAAGCAGCTTACAGAGTTTTACAAAAAACTGATGGTGTGCGATTTGTAATGGCCGGAAGTGGCGACATGATGCATGCAATGATTGATTTAGCTGCAAAACGGGGAATAGCCAATCGGTTTCATTTTACCGGATTTTTAAAAGGAAGGCAAGTGCATGAAATGCTTGCCGAGAGTGATGTTTATATTATGCCTTCGGTATCTGAACCATTTGGTATTTCGCCTTTAGAAGCTATGCAAGTAGGTACACCATCCATTATATCAAAACAATCGGGCTGTGCTGAAATTCTGACACATGCCATTAAAACCGACTATTGGGATATTGATGCTATGGCCGATGCCATTTATTCTATAGTTAAGAATCCGGCAATGTTTGATAGTTTAAGTAAATTAGGACTTGAAGAAGTAAATAATATTAAATGGTACGATGCCGGACTGAAAGTGCGTAAAATTTATGAAAATGCAATGCATTGACAGCAAGCTCAAAATTAAAATTAACTGATTAAGAAATCTCCAAATTAACCCTATATGCGAAACATTTGTTTTTATTTTCAAATTCATCTTCCATTTCGATTGAAAAAATATCGTTTTTTCGAAATTGGAACCGACCACTATTATTATGACGATTTTCAAACCAGCGAAGGGCTTATAAATCTGGTTCAGCATTCATATTTAAATGCAAATCGTACTGTTTCCGAAATGATTAGAAGTTCGAACGGAAAGTTTAAATGTTCATTTTCAATATCCGGAATTACACTCGAACTTTTTGAGCAATATGCACCTGAAGTGATTGACAGTTTTAAGGAATTGGCAGCAACAGGATGTGTGGAATTTCTTGCTGAACCTTATGCACATTCACTGTCGTCGGTATACGATGCAGATGAATTTTCACGTCAGGTAAAAATGCACTCTGATAAAATTTTGGCACTTTTTGGCAAAAAACCAAGCACTTTTTTTAATGCTGAATTGATTTATTCTGACGAAATTGCAGAAATGGTTTCTAAGCTGGGCTTTAAAACCATGATGATGGATGAAGCTAAACATATTATGGGATGGAAAAGTCCAAACTATGTTTATAATCACGCATATATTTCCAAATTAAAGTTATTAGTTAGAAATAGTAAGCTAAGTGATGACCTGGCTTTTCGATTCACAAATTTAGCTTTGACAGCCGAAAAGTTTATTACCTGGATTTCTTCTTTCCCCGAAAATGAAAATGTTATAAACTTGGGAATGGGATACGAAACCTTTGGTTCTACTCAAGCTTCGAACACCGGTATTTTCGAATTTCTGAAAGCATTACCATATCATGCCATGGAAAAACAAATGAGTTTTGTACTTCCATCAGAAATTTCAAAAAAAGCTGAGTCAGCAGGTGCTTTATCTGTTCCGTTTCCAATTAGTTGGGTGGGTAACGATAAAGATTTAACACCTTGGACCGGCAATGACCTCCAACAGGAAGCCTTAAATAAATTGTATGCTGTTGGCGAAAGGGTACGGCTTTGTAACGATAAAGCATTAATTCTTGATTGGTTAATACTTCAATCTACCGATCACTTTCGGTATATGAGTCATAAAGATGCTTACAGAACAAATTATGATTCGGCTTATGAAGCATTTATCAATTATATGAATGTGCTTGCCGATTTTCTGGAACGTGTTGATGCTCAATATCCTACAACGGTTGAAAACGAAGAACTAAATGAATTATTGAAAACGATTAATCATCAGGAATCTGAAATAGTTCGTCTTGAAACCGAGTTGGTTAAATTGAAAACTAAAAAAACAAAGGCGACTTTAAAATAATATTGTGTATTAAAATGTAGAACTACAAAGAATTTACTTTGTGGTTCTATTTTTTTTGAATTAGAATGAAACATTTAGCCTTATGGTTGTTTAAATAAATTCAAGTACTTTTGCTCGTAAATTAAGGATGATAAAAAATGAAAGCGCATTTACAGGATAAAATATTTACGATAATATCAGAAACTGCTGATGATTTGGAACACGAATGCTACGTAATAGGCGGTTTTGTGCGCGATATTTTTCTGAAACGACCTTCGAAAGACATTGATGTGGTGGTGGTTGGTAGTGGCATAGAGTTAGCACAACATGTGGCATACAAACTTGGTAAACATGCAAAACTGACTATTTTTAAGAATTTCGGAACGGCTCAGGTTAAACTGAATGATTTGGAAATTGAATTTGTGGGTGCTCGAAAAGAATCGTATCAACGTGATTCACGCAAGCCGATAGTAGAAGATGGTAGCCTGGAGGATGATCAAAATCGGAGGGATTTTACAATAAACGCTTTAGCACTTTGCCTGAATAAAGATCGCTTTGGTGAGTTAGTCGACCCGTTTGGAGGTTTGAATGATCTTCAAAATTTTGTAATCCGCACTCCGTTGAATCCGGATATTACTTTTTCAGATGACCCACTGCGCATGATGCGTGGAATACGCTTTTCTGCTCAACTCGGTTTTTTTCTAGAAATCAGTACTTTTGAAGCCATTGCACGAAACAAGGAGCGAATTGAAATAATTTCGAAAGAACGAATTGCCGACGAACTGAACAAAATCATGTTGTCACGCAAACCATCAGTCGGGTTTATCTTACTTGAAAAAACCGGATTGTTAGAACTTGTTTTTCCTGAATTACTAGCCTTAAAAGGTGCTGAAACCAAAGATGGAGTAGGGCATAAGGATAATTTTTATCATACCTTGGCGGTATTGGATAATTTGTGCGAAAATACTGATAATCTGTGGCTTCGGTGGGCAGCATTACTGCATGACATTGGGAAACCCCGCACAAAAAAATTTGACTCACGGCTTGGTTGGACTTTTTACAACCACAATTTCGTAGGCGAGAAAATGATTCCCGAGATTTTTAGAAGAATGAAATTGCCAACCAACGATAAAATGAAATACGTGCAAAAAATGGTAACGCTCCACATGCGCCCCATTGCCCTGAGCGAAGAGGAGATTACCGATTCTGCAATTCGTCGCTTACTGTTTGAAGCCGGCAATGATATTGATGATTTGATGCAATTGTGTGAAGCCGACATTACATCTAAAAATCCGGAAAAAGTCAAAAAATTCCGTTCTAACTTTCAATTAGTTCGTCAGAAACTGAAGGAAATTGAAGAGAAAGACCGTGTACGCAATTTTCAGCCACCACTTAGCGGACAAGAAATTATGGAGACTTTTAATCTGCCTGCATCGGCAATTGTAGGCGAAATTAAAATGAGGATTAAAGATGCCATACTGGACGGTATTATTCCCAACGATTACGAAGCGGCAAAGGCCTATATGATGCAGGTTGCCAAAGAATTAGGAATTATCAACTAATTAAACATGAATTTATGAAACGTCTCATTCCATTCCTATTGATTATGATTTTTGTAAGCGAAAATTCAAATTCTCAACTCATTTATCCCAACACATCCAAACAGGAAGTTATTGACACTTATTTTGGCACACAAGTAATTGACCCTTATCGCTGGCTTGAAAATGATACATCCAAAGCCACTTCGGCTTGGGTAAAAGAGCAGAATAAAGTAACAAATGACTATCTGGAAAAAATTCCATTTCGTGATGCTTTGAAAAAGCGGCTGACAACGCTTTACAACTATCCAAAATACAGTGCGCCATTTAAAAAGAACGGATATTATTATTTTTATAAAAATAACGGCCTGCAAAATCAAGCCATAATGTATCGTCAGAAAGGTTTGAAAGCTGAACCCGAACTAATGCTCGACCCCAATACTTTTTCTACGGATGGAACAGTGGCACTGGCTCATGTGTCATTATCAAAAGATGGCAAATATCTGGCTTATTCCATTGCCCGAAGTGGTTCGGACTGGAACGAAATTTTTGTGATGGAAGTAGAATCAAAGAAATTGCTTTCAGATTATATCAGATGGTCCAAATCTTCAAGCATTTCGTGGCAGGGAAACGGATTTTACTACAGTGCTTACGATGCACCCGAAGCCGGAAAGGAATATTCAAATAAAAATGAATTTGAGAAAATATATTTTCATAGCGTTGGACAGGAACAGGATCAGGACAAACTGATTTACGAAGATAAACTGCATCCACAGCGTGAATGTTATGCTTCAGTAACCGATGATGAAAAAATCTTGATTCTGTCCATTACCGAAACAACTACCGGAAATGCCTTGCTGTTTAAAGACCTTAGCAAGCCACAGAGCACATTTAATGAACTTGCACCCGGTTTTGAAAATGATTACAGCGTTATTGACCATTATCAGGCTAAACTCTTTATCCAAACGAACTGGAAAGCCCCTAAAAATCGCTTGATGGAAGTAAATCTATTCAATCCATCGCGCGAAAACTGGAAAGAAATTATTCCTGAAACCGAAAACGTGCTTGAACATGCGGGTCTGATTGGAGGCAAAATTCTGACGGTATACATGAAAGATGCATCCAATCATACCTATACATTTGATTTAAAAGGAAAGAAATTGTATGAACTAAAACTTCCGGCTATAGGCACTATCAGTGGAATCAATGGAGATAATGATAGCAATGAAGCATTTTATATTTTCACTTCCTACACTTTCCCATCCACTGTTTACAGCTTCGATATTGCCACAAATAAATCGGAAATATTCCTGAAAACCAAAACCACCTTTAATCCGGATGATTTTGTGAGCGAGCAGATTTTCTACCAAAGTAAAGATGGAACACGCATTCCTATGTCACTGATTTATAAAAAAGGCATGAAAAAAGATGGGCAAAATCCTGTGATGCTTTATGGATACGGTGGTTTTAATATCAGTTTGAATCCATCGTTCAGCGTGGCGCGCATTCCTTTCCTCGAAAATGGTGGTATTTATTGTATTGCCAACATTCGCGGTGGTGGTGAATACGGCGAAGCCTGGCACATGGCAGATCGGAAGAGCACACGTCTGAACTCCAGTCACCTGAAGCTATCT
>CAZEEB010000036.1:0-14392 GCA_964511245.1 uncultured Paludibacter sp. | reverse complement strand
AAGTGCCACCGAACTGTCCATTCCACCTGAATATAAAATTACAATATCCTTCATTCTTTATTGTTTTGGGCTGCAAAAATACTCAAAAGCTTTGAGAATTAAGCAGACAAGTAATTTTTTTGTACTTTTGCAGAACAAATGAATGCACCTCTAACAAAAATATTGCCTGCCGAATGGGCTGAACAGGAATTTGTTCAACTTAGCTGGCCGCATTCCGAGACTGATTGGGCTGACATGCTCGACGAAGTAACCGAATGTTTTGTAAATATTGCTAAGGCCATTTTAAAATTTGAGAAACTGCTTATTGTGTGTGTGGATGCTGAAGAAGTGGAAGCTTTTTTCACAGAAGAAGAACTGGATAAAATCACTTTTGCCGAAATGCCAACCAACGACACCTGGGCGCGTGACCACGGTGGAATTACCGTTTTTGAAGACGATAAACCGGTGGTTTACGACTTCACTTTTAATGGCTGGGGAATGAAATTTGCCGCCAATTACGACAATCTGATTACCCGAAAATTGTATATGGCAGGCATTTTTGGTGATGCAAAACACCGAAATTGTTATGACTTTATTCTTGAAGGTGGGAGCATTGAGTCGGACGGCGATGGAACTGTTTTGACAACAGCGGAATGTTTACTTTCCGACAACCGAAATAACTTGTCAGAAGACGATATTGAAGTGAAATTGAAAGAATATTTTGGGTTGAAACAGGTTTTGTGGTTGGAACACGGTTATTTGGCTGGTGATGATACCGATAGCCATGTTGACACCTTGGCTCGACTATGCGATAGGAGCACCATTGCTTACGTTCGATGCGAGGATGAGAATGATGAACATTACTTGGAATTGAAAAAAATGAAGAAAGAACTGCGCAAATTCAAAACATCTGCTGGAGGGTATTTCAGGCTTATACCACTACCTATGGCTGATGAAGTCTATTTTGAGGGTGAACGTCTTCCGGCAACTTATGCTAATTTCTTAATCATAAATGGAGCAGTTCTAGTACCAACTTACAATTCACCAAAAGACGAGATTGCTAAAGAGCAGTTGCAAAAAGCTTTTCCTGACCGAGAAATTATTGGCATAAATTGCAATGCTTTAATCAAACAACATGGCTCGCTTCATTGTGTAACAATGCAATATCCAAAACAAACATTAGAATAAAGAGCCAAGAACAAAGACTTTAATAAGATTCATTTATGAAAGTAGCATTAATCCAACAATCCAACACAGCCAATCGTGCTGAAAACTTGTCAAAACTGGAAATGAATATTCGTTCTGTGGCTTTGAAAGGAGCTGAACTGATTGTTTTACAAGAACTTCATAATGGACTTTATTTTTGTCAAACCGAAGATACTAAGATTTTTGAACAGGCAGAAACTATTCCCGGGCTTTCAACCGAATTTTTCGGGCAATTGGCTAATGAACTGAAAGTTGTGCTGGTACTTTCGTTGTTCGAGAAACGTGCTGTAGGCTTGTATCACAACACAGCCGTTGTGATTGAAAAAGATGGAACTATTGCCGGGAAATACCGCAAAATGCATATCCCTGACGATCCGGCGTATTACGAAAAATTCTATTTCACTCCGGGCGATTTGGGTTTTGAGCCTATCCAAACTTCGGTTGGAAAGCTCGGGGTGCTAGTTTGTTGGGATCAGTGGTATCCCGAAGCTGCCCGTTTGATGGCTATGGCTGGAGCCGAATTATTAATTTATCCTACTGCTATCGGGTGGGAAAGTACGGATGCGGATGACGAAAAGCAGAGACAAAAGGACGCATGGATAACCGTTCAACGTGGTCACGCAGTGGCTAACGGACTTTTTGTAATTGCATGCAATCGCATTGGGTTTGAAGCTGATCCATCGGGCTTAACACAGGGTATCCAGTTTTGGGGAAGCAGTTTTGTTGCTGGTCCTCAGGGCGAAATTTTGGCACTGGCTACAACTGAATTAGCCGAAAATCTTGTTATCGATATTGATTTAATACAATCGGAAAATGTTCGTAGATGGTGGCCATTCTTTCGCGATCGCCGCATCGACAGTTTTGCCAACCTTAGCAAACGTTGGTTAGAATAAATCCTTATATTATTTCAGAAATAGTTACATCAAACTGCCAATTCATATATCTTTTTCACATCTGCTTCGGTAAGTTTTACAAAACTTCCTAAAGTTCCATTGCCAATTCCCAGTGTTTTTACCAACATTGGAATATCATCAGCTTTTGCACCTAATTGCGAAAAACGAATGGGCATTCCAATTGAAGTTACAAATTGCTCGTAACGTAAAATTCCTTGAAGAGCCGTGTTTTCAGGGTTTTGGAAATCCATTTCGCAACCCCAAACACGAACGGCAAACTGAGCAAATCGCATCACATCGTGATTCATTACATATTTCATCCAAGCCGGAAACATTACAGCCAATCCTGCTCCGTGTGCTACATCATACAATCCTGAAAGTTCATGTTCCAACTGATGACTAGACCAGTCGCTATCCCTACCTACACCACAGGTATCATTATGTGCCACCATTCCAGCCCACATTAAATTGGCGAGTGAATCGTAATCTCTCGTTTTTAATGCTTTTGGAGCTTCATTTATCACAGCCAATAGAATTGCTTCGCTTAATCTATCCGTAATTTCTACATGCTGTGTATTTGTAAAATATCGTTCCATAACATGTGCCATCATATCAGTTATTCCGCAGGCAATCTGATAGTCAGGCAAGGTTTGGGTCAATTCGGGGTTTAATACCGAGAAAACCGGACGCATACAATCCGCACCACAAGCTCGTTTTAGCATACCGTTTTCATGTGTAATTACCGAGCCACTTGAACCTTCGCTACCTGCAGCCGAAATAGTTAAGACAGTGGCAATAGCTAATGCTTTTTCTACCGTTTGTTTCCCTTCAAAAAAATCCCAAAAATCTCCTTGGTAGAGAGCACCAAGGGCGATAGCTTTGGCCGAATCAATAGCACTACCACCTCCAACAGCCAAAATAAAATCGATGTTGTTTTTTTTACAAATCTCTATTCCTTTGTAAACCAAACCACTACGAGGATTGGGTACTACGCCACCAAGTTCAGTAAAATAAATATTGCTGGCAGTCAACGAAGCTTTAATTTTATCGAGTAAACCGCTTTTTATAATGGAACCTCCACCATAATGGATTAAAACACGTGTTCCACCAAAGCGGTTTACGTATTTTCCAATTTCGTTTTCACGTTGTTTTCCAAAAACAAAAAAAGTAGGACTATAAAAATTAAAGTTGTTCATTTTATTATTTAAAGTTGCTTAGTTAATTGAATTTGCCATCAAATTTCACATCCATATCGTTTACAAACTGACGGATACGTTGTTCATCTTCAAGTTTACAAATAAGTAACACATTGTTAGATTCAGCCACAATATATCCGTTCAAATTTTGAATTACAGCTAATTTTTCAGAAGGAAGTACCACAATATTATTTTCGCTTTCATAAAAAGCGGTATTGCATTTCAATGTTACATTTTCATTCTCATCTTTGGGCGACATTTCGTATAACGAGCCCCATGTACCTAAATCTGTCCAACCAAAATCTGAACAAAGTACATGTACATTGGCCGCTTTTTCCATTATACCGTAGTCGATAGATATATTGGGACATGAAGGATACATTTTATCTATAAATTCTTGTTCTTTTTCGGTATTGAAAAACGCCATACCGGCATTAAATTTAGTTGATACTTCGGGGAGCAATTTATCAAATGCCTGAACTATAGTTTGAAGATTCCAAAGAAAAATACCCGAATTCCAGTAGAACTCGCCCGTTTCGTAAAAAATCTGAGCTAATTCGGCATTGGGTTTTTCTGTAAACGTTTTTACACGGCGTAAGTTAGTTTCACCTTCGCCAATTTGAATGTATCCGTATCCGGTTTCGGGTCTGCTTGGTTTTATTCCCAACGTTAATAAACAGTCATTGTTTTCAATAAATTCAAAACCTGTACGGATAGTTTCAATAAAATCGGCTTCTTTCATTATCAAATGATCCGAAGGTGCAACAATGATGTTTGCTTTGTCGGTAATGGCTTTTATTCTGTTTACAGCATAGGCTATGCAAGGTGCTGTATTCCGTCTGTTGGGCTCTAGCAAAACTTGACTAGCATCAATTTCGGGCAATTGTTCCAATATCAATTCTTTATAAATCACATTCGAGACAATTAAAATATTTTCAGCAGGCACTAAATGTCTTACTCTGTCAAAGGTCATTTGTAATAACGAACGACCTGTGCCAAAAAAATCAAGAAATTGCTTGGGGCGGTCATTCCGGCTAAATGGCCAGAAGCGGCTGCCAACGCCACCTGCCATAATAATACAATAGTTATTCTTCATTGCTATAAAAAGTTAGAGTCCATGAACCCGTGGTTATAAAAATCGTGCTAAGATACTGCGTTTTTCTAAGAATTCAAAATTTTAAGAACATATAAAACGGAGTCGACTTCAAATTGAATACAAGCCCGTTGTTAAGTGTAATAAAACAAGTTGTTTAGCAGCTTTTTTTAGCTTTGGCATACACTTGTTACTAACTACGATATACGTAATTGACAATTAATCAATTTAGTACATTACATATTTCATGTGTCTATTATTTAGCCCCCTAACCCCCTAAAGAGGGAACAGAGAGAACTTAGTATATTGATAATCATTTCCTTGTGTGTCCTAAATTTTTATTCGGTCATGGGTGTTTCATCTGTTAATATTTTTTTAGTTATCAGATGGAACTCACAAAACAAAATTTAATCATGCCCCTGTGGGTCAAAATAGATTAAATTTTGTCATGATCGTTTCATATTACTTTTTTGACTACATACGACACAACTCCCCAAATTTGAAATTGATTACTTTCTGTTACTTCAATCGTTGGAAAGTTAGAATTAGCAGGTATTAATAAACACTTATTACCATCAATTTTTATTCGTTTAACCGTAAAATCACCATCAATATAACATACAGCTATTTTACCGTCAGTGGGTTCAAGACTTTTATCAATAACAAGTAAGTCACCATCACTAAACTCACCTTCCATTGATAGACCGTTTACTTTTGCATAATATGTGGCATCGGGATGAATACTTACATATTTGTTTAAATCAATTTTATCTTTAAGAAAATCATTTGCAGGGGATGGAAAACCTGCTTTTATTGAACCTACAAACTCTATTTGTATATCAGAGTTCTTTTCGATTGAATAAAATTCAAGATTTTCTTTCTGTCTTTTCATTGATTAGTGTAGCTATGTTTCTATTTTACCTCAGATTTTTACCTGAAGTATTTCGTTGATATTAGTTGTATAACGTTTAGATAAACGTTCTTGTTTCATTTTGTGTGTTTTTGCATCCTGAGAACCAAGACGTACTATATTTCCAAACTTATCATTTAGTTTATCTACAGCTTCCATTAAGGGTTTATGCTTGGGGTTACTGTTATAGAATAAGGACTGTTGATATTCATTATCCTGAACGAAATCCATTAATACAACTCCAGCACGTTTATAACCAATTCTATCCTTAAAAATATGCTGTAAACCTTTAAGAGTAAAATCCACAATTTCTATATTTGAATTAGTCGGAAATGGAAGTTTAATTGTAATTCCATTGGAGTATTGTTCGGCATCCTCTCGAAAACGATTTGATTGAATAAAAACCTGAATTGATTTGCAAAGCGAATGTTGTTTCCTTAGCTTTTCAGCACAACTTACAGCAAAAGTGCTGACACGCTCACGGACATCATCAAATGTCCTGTAGTCGTGTTCAAATGTTCTTGTGGTGGCGATACTTTGTTTCAATTCCATCGGTTCCATTTCGAGTGTTGGAATTCCATTCAAATCATCCTGTAATCTCGATCCAACAATAGTCATATTATTGATAACCCATGTTTTTGAAAGATTACAGAAATCGAATGCGGTATTTACAGCAATACTTTTAAGTTTTTTTGAATTCCTTCGCCCGATTCCCCATACATCTTCAACAGGTAGCCATTTCAAAGCTTTTAAACGTTTTTCTTCTGTATCAATAACATGACATCCACCTAATTGATCAGAGAATTTTTTAGCAATCTTATTCGCAACTTTAGCGAGAGATTTTGTTGGTGCAATTCCAACCGAAACGGGAATTCCTGTCCATTTAAAAACATGTTTTTTCATTTTAAGTCCATGTTCTTTAAAATCAACCAACATTCCCGACATATCCAAAAAACATTC
The DNA here is from genome assembly GCA_964511245.1 of uncultured Paludibacter sp. GTDB lineage: Bacteria > Bacteroidota > Bacteroidia > Bacteroidales > Paludibacteraceae > Paludibacter. Next base: position 8,155 of record CAZEEB010000036.1, on the reverse strand, counting down.
GTCAATACTGTACAGTTCCTGATTAGGTGAATAGTCAGACAAAATATTCATAACACGATTACTCAAGTCGCCATATAAGGAAAAGTTTGCAGAGAACACATTGACTTGGTGACGTTCAAAAACGTATTTATATTCAAAGGCAGGAGCACCCATTGGAATTCCTAAGGCCTTAGCTTCATTGGATCGTGCAATAACACAACCATCGTTATTACTCAGAACAACAACGGGTTTGCCAATCAATGATGGGTTGAAAACCCTTTCACAACTGGCATAGAAATTATTACAATCAATCAGTGCATACATACTTGACAAAGATATGTAATGTTGGAATCAGATATAGTTAATCGGACAAAATAATTTATCAACAAAGGCGGGAAATTAACCCAACATTTTATTGAATATATCAGCTTTTCAATTTAGGAGGATATTTATGAGTATGATGAAAAACAGAACATATCGCAGTCAGGATTACGAATACCCAACTATACAGACTTAAAAAGAAGATAGATAAAGAGATTTAAATCATTCTAAATTTCCGATTTGGAAAAAAATAATTGACAAAAATCAGTAAAAAAACAATTACTTTATGTATTTTTGAGTGGATTTTAAAGAAAGTAAGTATTTCAAATACTTCAATAGGTTTTATTAGCCCTGTTCCTACCCGGATTCACACCGTGTTAAAATAAACATAAATTATGCCACACGAAGAATTCGTGGAGCAAAGGCAAACACAATTAAAAAAACAAATTATATGAATCATCGTATCTCAAGTTTTTTATTTATTTTACTTACAGTGGTTATTTGTCAGTCCTGTAAAATTGACAAGCCAAAAGTGGCCACTCCTCCTCATAAAAAATATGTGTATCTTACTTTTGATGACGGTCCATTGGATGGTAGTCAAAATATCGATAGTATTATTTTGGCAGAAAAGATAAAAATCAGTGTTTTTCTGGTTGGTTCAGAAGTAGTTGGCGACAGGGAAATGGAAACCTATTATAAGTACTACGAAGAAAATCCGTATATTGAGGAATACAATCATAGTTTTACACATGGAAAAGATAATTATAATGTGTTTTACAGTAATCCGCATAAAGCAACCGAAGATTTCATAAAGAATCAGAAGTTTCTGAAAATTCAGTATAAAATCATACGCATGCCAGCTTGTAATACATGGCGTATCAATTCCAGGAAACAAGATGATTGTGAAATTAATGCTGTGTCTACTGCCGATAGTTTGGCAACCAGAGGATTTAAGGTTTTTGGTTGGGATGTAGAGTGGGAGCATCATGAAGAGGATGGTACACCGGTACAAAGCGTTGATGAAATGTACCAACAAATTATGAAACAGCTGAAAACGGGAGATACATTCACGAAAAACAATATCGTTATCCTGTTGCACGATCAAATGTTTCAACGGCGTTGGGAAGAAAGTGACCTGAAGCAATTAATTGACCGCCTGCGAAAAGATAATAAAATCGTTTTCGAACAAATGAGGTTTTATCCGCAGAATTAAAAAAACCGATAATCACCGTTTCACTTATTTACAATGAGGATTTAATGGTTGAAAATTTGTAACAAAGGAATGATTTGATAAAAAATTGTATTGTGTTTAGTGCTAAAATAAGTCTACAAAAATGCAATCTGAATTAAGAAATAGATAGAATGATTTAAACTTGCCGACGACAAAGCTGATTAGACCTCTCTGTGATGGAGAAAGTTTTGCTGGTTTGTATAAGTTTTTTTAAAGTAAGAATTGGATTATCTATTCGTTAAATTATTTTTATGGTTTAACTGATTAGATGAGATATAATCCAAACCGGCTTAAGCAATTATTGAATAAAAAATAATTCCAATTAAACTAAGCATTAAAATACTGAGTGGAACAATTGAGAGAAATTTTTGAATTGAAGTTTCCGGCCTTTGAGGATTATGCAGATGTAAGAGGTCAAGAGCCCATTTACAAAAATATGCAGAAGTAATTCCAATAGCAGCTCCACCCAACACATCCAGCGGATAATGAGCTCCCAAATAAATTCGGGAATAACTAATCAAAATTGCCCAAATGAATATGGCAATGCTATACTCTTTTCTTCTTAGAATCAATGTTGAAAGCATTGCAAATCCAAATGAATTGGATGCATGAGACGAAGCAAAACCATATTTGCCACCAGCTAAATAGCCTTTTACTAAATGGATTACTCCTTTTATTTCGTCCACATTCGAAGGTCGGAGGCGTTTAACCGTATTTTTCAAAAAGCCGGAAGCAAACTGATCGGAAATAACAATGCAAAGAATAAAAGCCAGAATTAACCAAAGAGCCTCAATTTTCCAGTTTTTAATAAGAACATACAAAACAGAAGCATAAAGTGGAATCCAAATTATTTTTCCACTTACTAAAAACATGAAATTATCGAAAAACGGCGAATGAAATCCATTTATTATCAAAAAAATACTTGTATCCCAATCATTTAGAATTTCGAATAAACTCATTTAATTTATCGGTTTATATCCGTTCAATATTTTCCTGCTCTACCCAACCCACATTTCCATTAGCCAATTTTATTTCAGTCCATTTACCCAATGTACTTTTAACCGATACCTTTGTGCCTTCATGCAATTGGAATAGTTCTGTGCCGCTTTTATCAGGCGAACCCTTTACACTTACTACTCCGCTCATAATTATGGCTTCGTGGTGATTAAGCATTTGATCTTTTCGGATTCCGGAAAATACGAAAAATGTAAAACTGAATACAAATATACCTAAACCAACATAGAAAAAGATTTTACGAACCAATCTGGTTGGGCCAAAAACAAACACAAAAGAACTGATTAATGCTAGTAGAAATAATATAACACTAACATAAAACCATTGGTTTGAATTCAATATTTTAATAAATCTATCTACCCATCGTCCAATAAAAAAAGATTGATTTTGATTAATATTATCAAGCACTTTTAGTTGAGCTATTTCCAGGTTATAACGGGCATCTTCAAATGTAGGCGACAATCTTAATGCTCGTTCATAATTTAATATTGCGGGTGCGATTTCGCTCGATTTGTAGTAGGCATTGGCAAGATTAAAATATAATTCTGGTGCCACACCTTTTGTTTTTAACACTTTCTCGTACAGTTTGGCTGCATCGGAATAATTTCCTTTCGAATAGTGTGAGTTTGCTTCTTTCAGTACATCTTCCTGGGCAAATGTAACAGAAAAAAAACTTAGGAATATTAACGAAAATATAATGATACGATTCATGTAATTATTTTTTAACGAAAAGCCGGTTATAAATTATTTTTCAAAATTAAAAATCTATTTTCTTTTGAATTTTTCTTCTAAATCACTGATTGCCTGTATAGTATCAATGTAAAGATTACCCATCTCCTGTTGTCCTGAATTTGGTGCAAAACGAGCAAATTCGCAGGTATTTAAAATCTGAATAAATTGATTAATTATTGAATTATCAACCTTCAATTCTGTCAATTCATCGTTAACACGTTCTTTTGTGAGCGATGCAACCGGGATTGTCAGTTTATCACTTAAATAAGTCCATGTTGCCTTTAAAACTTCATCGTAAAATGAGTCTTTATTTCCTTCATTAAGTAATTTCTGGGCTAGTTTAAGTCTTCTATGCGCAACTTTATTAGCCTTTTTATTTTTCATTAAAGATAAGTTAGAGTTTTCTTTGGCTTGCTTACGAAAGAAAATAAATAACAAAACAGAAACAAATAAAGGTATAATATAGATTAACCAAGCAATAAGGCTGCCAAAAACCGGCTCCTGTTCAAGTGAAATTTCAAATTTATCAGTATTAATATACCGAATATCTTTGCCTATTTGTTTTATATCCTGCTTGTCAACATAATTACTACCACCAGCAACAACTGGAGTTTCAGTTCCATCACCTTTGGCCACCTGAAGTTTATATGCAGGAGTTTTCAATACTTTATAGCATTTTTCCTGAGTGTCAAAATATGAAATCTCGGTGGGTGGAATCTCAAAACTGCCTGAATGACGAGGTATAAACAAGTATTCAATGGTTTTTGTGCCTGATACACCTGATGGCGATGTTTTGAAATTGTTTGTTACCTTTGGGTCATAAAGTTCAAAACCATCGGGGAATTTGATAACCGGATTTTTAATCAATTTCATATTTCCACTTCCGGCAATGTTTAATTTTAAAGTTACAGCATCATTGGCTTTCACATCGGTAGTAGTTATATTGGTATTTAGTGTAAAATGACCTACAGTACCGTTAAACGAACTTGGTTTATTAGCTGTTGGTAATGGGTTTACTGTAACTTTGACTGCCGGTGCTGTTATGTATTTTGACACATTGGTGTATGAATCAAAAAAATCGTCAAACATACTGCGTACTGTCTGCCGGTTTTGTATTCTGACTACAGCTTCAAAATTCCATTTATCAATCTGAATAACACCCGAATGTTGGGGATACAACAACACCTTATACAATACAAAAGTTCCATAATTCCGACCGTTATAGTTTTCCAGAGCCATTTGTTTGTTGGTGGGTTGTTCAAGTTCCTGTTTCATAAATCCATTAAAATCAACAGAATTTTTTGGATTACATTGAACTACATCAACCAAAGTATACAGTTTATAGGTTACTAGTATGGCTTCTTGTTCGTACACATTGGTTTTTGAAACCTCGGTTTTTATAAATAAATTATCACCCGAAATACTGGATTGTCCTCCACCACCTTGATTTCCCTGCGATTTTGAAGCCGGAGGAGTTGCATCGGCGGGTAAAACTTTAATAGATACACCGTTAGATGTGACTTTTTTAGAATCAACCATTACACTCGCCGATGGAATAGTGAACGTACCAGTTTTTTGTGCTTGAAGTGTATAAGTATAGGATACTGAGACGGAAGAACTGCTTTTTCCATTAACGTATTGTATGCTCGAACTATGTGATTCGAATGGACCTGCCAATACATCAAAATTTGTAAATTCAGGTACTCGCAAGTCTTTACAAGTGGCATTGGCAGTAAATACCAATTGAAAGGGTTTGTCCAGTATTACCGTAGATGGCGCCGAAGCTACAAACCTCACCGGTTCGTCGGCATTTGATGCCATCACACTGAATATAAATAGCGATAAAAATAATATTTTGAGTTTCATATTGGATTTATAATTTTATCAACGGCTATTAATTAGTAAATTTCGTATTTTTAACTGTTAATTTATTGCTGATTATTTACCAGTCTTTTTCGGCTTTTTTGGTACCTCTCACAACTTGTTTTTTAGCTTTATCCTGCGCATTTTTTTCATCCTGAGATAGTGCATCTAAAATTTGTTGAGCATTTTCTTTAGACATTTTTGACTCTTGTTGTTGAGATTTTTCTTGTTTTTGTTGCTGGTTTTGAGGCTCTTGCTTTTGTTGTTGATCTTGTTTTTCCTTATCTTTATTCTGATCTTTCTTATCTTTATTTTTATCTTTATTCTGTTGCTGTTTTTTTAGCATTGCTTGTGCATAAGCCAAATTATAACGAGTTTCATTATCTTTTGGATTCGATTTCAATGCACTTTTAAATGCTTTAATGCTTTCCTCAATCTTATTATCAACTAATAAAGAATTTCCTGTGTTGTGTAGCGCAGCAGCAATTTTTTCTTTTTCCTTAGGCTGAGTGGCTATGGCAATATTATATTGCTCAATGGCTTCGCTGTATTTTTTTTGACGAAACAATGCATTACCTAAATTGTAATTAGCTTCAAATGAGTTTTTATTTTTAATCAATCCTTTGCGGTATGCAATTTCAGCTTCGGTAAACTTTGATGCTTTGTAAAGATTGTTTCCTGTGCGTAGGTCTCCACTTTCATTTTGAGCAGTAACAGTAAGTGTCAACAAACTCGAAATCAATATATAAATTATTTTTTTCATTGATAACTTTGTATTAATCAATTTTTGTTAACTTTATCTTTCAAATCAAAAATATTAAATTTAGTTAAACGCTTATTTTTTCGGTCGAATAGAAAAAAATCAATACATAAAATTAACAACGCCAGTATTGCAAATGACTGAAACTGTTCATTATATTCTGAAAAAACACTGGCTTTAATCTCCGATTTGGCCATCTTATCCAGATCGCCAGTGATAATTCGATACGCGTTATTACTATTATCAGCATGAACATATAGTCCTTTTCCAGCAATGGCTAGTTCTTTACACATTTGTTCGTTCAGTTTGGATACAACTACATTTCCGTCTTTGTCTTTCCAAAAGCTCATTGTTCCGGGAACAGGTATTGGAGCTCCATCGGGTTTTCCCATTCCGATTACATGTACCACAATGTCGTTTTCAGTAGCTAATTTTGCTGCTGCTACAGCATCATCTTCGTGGTTTTCTCCATCGGTAATAACAATAATGGCACGAGCTATTTTACTTTTCTGTCCAAATGATTTTATTGCTAAATCCAAAGCAGTGCCTATGGCTGTACCTTGTCGTTGTACCATTTGTGTAGAGATGGACGACAAAAACATTTTTGCTGACACATAATCGGCCGTAATTGGTAATTGTGTATACGCATCACCTGCAAAAACTACCAAACCAATTTTATCGTCATTCATTCCATCTATAAGCTTGGATAATACTTGTTTAGCCTTTTCCAATCGGCTGGGTTGCACATCTTGAGCCATCATTGAATTTGAAACGTCCAAAGCAATCATAACTTCAATTCCTTTTCGTTTTGTGCTTTCCACTTTAGTTCCAAATTGAGGCTGAGCCAATACTATTGTCAATAAAAAAACTGCAATAAGTTGCAAGTAAAATTTCACTTTCGGTCGTAAAAACGATACATTAGGCATTAATTGAGCTATCAACTCAAGATTACCAAATTTCTTTAAATTCCTATTTTTCTGAATATTGGTATACACAAAAACGGCTATTAAAACCGGTATTAATAGAAGTAATAATAAAAATTCGGGATGTGAAAATCTAAACATTTCTTTTTATTAGTTTTTTTTGAATTTAGCGTTCTGGTTCAGTTTTTTTTGTATCATTCAAGAAAATAGCTTTATCATTTTATTTATATTACGTTTCGGAATATTTTGAACGAATAAGATTATAAACACGAAACATAAAATACTTACGGTATTTTCCTGAAAAGTGTATTTCTCAAAAGAATTTCAAGAATTAGAAAAACAAATGCAAACATTGCAAACATATAAAATTGCTCTTCTTTCTTGCTATATTGTTGTACGCTGATTTTAGTTTTTTCCAGTTTATCAATGTCTTGATATATTTGGCGAAGCTTATTGTTATCGGTTGCATTATAGTATTTTCCACCCGTAAGATTAGCTATATCTTTTAATGATTTGGCATCAAATTCCGATTGAACTTGTTGATACTGAACTCCCAATGGAGTTGGTACCGGAATATTAACTATACCGTTAGTTCCCACACCAATTGTATAAATTCTCACTCCAAAAGTTTTAGCAATTTCGGCGGCTGTAATTGGTGCAATATCCCCACAATTATTAGATCCATCAGTCAAAAGGATTATTACTTTCGACTTTGCTTTACTGTCTTTAATACGATTTACGGCATTTGCCAAACCGAGTCCAATGGCTGTTCCATCGTCAATCAAGCCCCACTTTACTCCGTTGAATAAATTAATCAATACTGCATGATCGGTAGTTAGCGGACATTGTGTGAAACTTTGACGAGCAAATACAACTAATCCAATATTATCATTTGGTCGAGAAAGTATGAATTCTGAGGCTACAGCCTTTGCAGCTTCCAATCGATTGGGTTTTAAATCTTCTGCCAGCATGGTTCCCGAAAGATCGAGTGCCATCATGATATCAATTCCTTCTGTATTTTGAGTTCGCCAACTGTTTGAAGCTTGTGGTCGGGCCAGTGCAATAATCAAACTTACTAATACCAAAACCCTTAAAACAAACAAAATATGTCGAAATTTGATTTTTTTACTGATAGGAAATTGCTTCAAACTCCGATGTGTAGAAATTTGTAAACTAGCGTCGGACTTTTGTAATTCCCATATATACCAAAATATAACAGGTATAATTAGCAACAATAAAAATAAATATTCCGGATTATGAAAAGTCATTTTATTAATTAATTTTATCGATGTACAAATTTTAAAATGCTACTGCTTAGGCAATTCTCCATTT
>CAZEEB010000035.1:0-14430 GCA_964511245.1 uncultured Paludibacter sp. | reverse complement strand
CTAATTTGTCTACGATAATTGCTTTTACTTTAGCTTCTACTTCTGACATAATTTTGTTTTTTAAGTTGATAAATAGAAATTGTTTTATAATTTTGCGGTGCAAAGGAAAGAAATTTTTACGACATAACCTCGTTTTTCATGATAAAAATTGTTATTTTTGCACAAACTTCTTGCAATTGTGCAAGTTTAAACAACCTTTAATGCCTTTAAAAATAGCACTTTTCGCCTCCGGTTCAGGCTCAAATGCCGAAAATATTATTCGGTATTTTTCACAAAGTTCAACACTCACTTTTCCGTTAATTGTTTCGAATAAAAGCGATGCATTTGTACATCAAAGGGCAATTTTGTTAAATGTACCATCAGTTACATGTTCACGCGAAGACTTTGCGGATGGAATTCAAATTCTTAATTTACTTAAGCAATACGAAATAGATTGTATTGTTTTGGCGGGTTTTTTACTCAAAATTCCTCGGGCTTTGATTGAAGTATTCCCTAAAAGAATAATAAATATACATCCTGCTTTATTGCCAAAATATGGTGGTAAAGGGATGTATGGACATCATGTACATGAGGCAGTAGCAAATTCAGGTGATACACAATCGGGCATAACCATTCATTATGTAAATGAGAATTACGATGAAGGTAATATTATTTTTCAGGCAACATGTCCCGTTTTGGCGACCGATACCGCTGATTTAATTGCCCGGAAAGTTCACGCACTTGAATATGAACATTTTCCCAGAGTAATTGGAGAGATTTGGAACTGAATTAATTTTTTTAAGCGAGTAAGGTTTTTCCCAAAAATCACAGTAAGTTTACTTCTTTTGTGTTAAAATATTCGGTATGAAACAGTGATATGAAAGTTGCCTAAAACATCATCGCTTTTTGAGTTTGGTACCGGAGGATGATATCCATCCAGATAATCCGAAAAACCGAGTTGCCAACCAAATTCGGCACCAATCATAAAGTTCGGTGTTAAGGCATATTCGTAATAAAATCCTAGTGGCATAACCAATGCAGTAGTTTGAGCTACATCTAAGGGGGCTGAACCCGGGGGATTCGTAACATTTGTACTTGCCAATCCTCCACCAAGGAAAAGGTATATAGAGTTGGGAGTGTCTCTGCTAAATCTGTTTCCACCAAAACTAAACAGCTTATATTCACCTCGCATAGTTAACTCTAAAATACTTGAGTTAAAAGATAAATATCCTACTGTATGTTCTCTGGTAGCCAAATCAGAACCAACATAATTGCCGTAAATTAAACTGGCTCTATAACCAAAATTGCCGACAAACATTTGTCTGAAACTCAGTGATGTACTGAAATTAGTTCCATTTAAAATTGATTTGTCGTATACATTGCCAAATGGATCGCCATACAAATATGCCGGACCTACAGAAAATGACAGAACGCCATCCGAATCAATTCTTCTGGCTATAAGTCCATTCCTTCGCTGAGCCGAAAGTTCAGTTGTAAACAAAGAAATAAGTAATAAAATGAACAGATATTTTTTCATTTAAATTGAGTAAGTTTCTATAAATTAAAATTTTGCTGACAAAAATACAAACATTTTTTTAATTTCAATGCAATTTACCATAAAAGTTATAGTATTGTAATACATGTACTAATTTTAATATCTGAAGCTGCTGCCACCTAGAAATTCTCTTAGCAGCGAAGTTGGAGGTATTTCTCTGTCGTGAATGGGCACAAAATAGTTAATAAATTTTCCTAGTCGATGTGCCTCTGTATATTCGTCGCAATATTTTGGAACTTCTGCCAATATTGGTTCTGCATGTTTTTTAAGCACTGCCAATTCAAAAAGTAAAGCAGAATTAAACATCACATCGGCTTGTTCCTGATACGGAAAAATCCATTTTTCTTCACCGCGACGCACACTCGGCCAGCGAGCAATAGTTTCGCGTGCTGAATAGTTTCTGAACCGATAGTCACGAATAATACGCCGTAATAGGCGGGTGTCAGTTGTAGGTACCCAATTGTGATTGTCGATAGAAATTGTAGTCAATGCCGATACGTAAATCTTAAAAGTAGTATCTGAAGGTATATCCGGAATTAAATCAGGGTTAAGAGCATGAATTCCTTCCATGATTAATACGCTGTCTTCGTGCAACTTAAGTTTTTCGCCTTTAAAATATCGTTTCCCATCTTCAAAATTAAAAAATGGAATTTCAATTTCTTCTCCATTCAACAGTTGCTTCAAATTTTTATTAAAGAGAGTCAAATCCAATGCATGTAAATGCTCAAAATCCCATTCGCCATGTTCGTCCAATGGGGTTTCATCTCTGTTTACAAAATAATTGTCGAGCGAAAGTACAACAGGCTTTAAACCGCTAACAATTAACTGTACCGAAAGTCGTTTGCTAAAAGTTGTTTTTCCCGACGATGATGGTCCGGAAACAAGTACAAATCTTACTTTTTCAGACCGCTGTGAAATCATATCGGCTATGGATGCTACCTTTTTTTCATGCAATGCTTCCGACACTTTGATTAGATTGAATGATTGGTTTTTTTGACATGCAATATTAAAATCGCCAACATTATTGAGATTCATAATTTTATTCCAACCCATATATTCCTTAAAAATATCAAACATTTTTGGGAATAATACAACATCATCCAATTCATTCGGGTTTTCGCGACTTGGCACTCTAAGCAACAATCCATCGTAATATTGAATTAAATCAAACAGTCCTAAATAATCGGTGGATGGGAGCAATACTCCGGTATAATAATCGATATAATCATCTATTCTGAAAAACCTAAAATATGGATTACCCAGCGTTTCGAACAATGTGGTTTTGTCATTCTGATTTGCCTGATTTACAAATAATTCCTTAACCTCCCTGGTTTGTTTCTCTTCGCAAATAATTTGTTTGGCTTGTAAAATAATTTGCTTTACACGGTTTTTGATTGCTAAAGTTATTTCAGGGTCTATCGGTTTACCCATATTCCCAATCTGACAGTAATATCCTTTCGAAATGGGGTGTTCAATCCGCAATACTGCATCCGGATAAAGCTCCGAAACTGCTTTAGCCAGAACCATGCTGAGCGTTCGAACATAAACCCGCATACCCGAAGGTGAACTTAAATCAATAAATTCAATATCTTTGGGTTTATAAATGATAAAATTCAAATCTTCAACTTTATAATTAACTCGGGCAGCCATAACCGGGTAGTTTAACTCAATTTTTAAATCCCGATAAATTTCAATTAACGATATTCCCAAAGGATAATCGTGGTATGATTTGGTGTTTTTGCAGTAAATTTTGACTTTATTTTCCATCTGACTCAGGCTTGTAATTGGTGGTTCATTTTAAGATATGCGCCGTAAAATTACATTATTTTTTTATATGTTTTTATTTTAGCGTATCTAAATTTTGAATTACATTTGCAATTCATTTTTTAGTAAAACAAACAGTTATTTTATTAGCTAATAATTTTTGGAACAATTTCGATTACAAAACAAAAATCAACATGAATTTATTTAACGTTTATCCTCTTTTCAATATTGAAATAACCAAAGGAATTGGGTGTAGAATTACTGACAATCAGGGAATTGAATACATGGATTTGTACGGTGGTCATGCCGTAATTTCAATCGGACATTCACATCCGTATTATGTTCAAAAGCTGACTCAGCAACTTGAAAATTTAGTTTTTTACTCTAATTCGGTTCAAAATAAATTGCAGGAAGAACTTGCCAGAAAACTGGGAAAAGTTTCGGGATATGAAGATTATTCGTTGTTTTTGGTGAGCTCGGGTGCCGAGGCAAATGAAAATGCACTAAAGTTAGCATCGTTTCATACGGGGCGAAAAAAAGTGATTGCGTTCCAAAAAAGTTTTCACGGACGTACTTCGGCAGCAGTTCGCGTAACCGATAATTCTAAAATAGTAGCACCAATTAACGAGGGTTTTGATGTTGAATTTATGAAAATAAATGACATTGAATCTGTTCGTAAGTCTTTGTCCAACAAAGATGTATGTGCCGTTATAATTGAAGGAATACAGGGTGTTGGTGGTATTCGGATTCCCGATGTCGATTTTTTAGTACAATTAAGCGAAGCTTGCAAAGCTACAGGTACCATGCTTATACTGGATGAGGTGCAATCGGGTTACGGTCGGAGTGGTAAATTTTTTGCTCATCAATATGCCGGTATTCGTCCGGATTTAATAACAATAGCCAAAGGTATGGGCAATGGATTTCCCATTGGTGGTGTGCTTATTAGCCCGGTATTCGAAGCATCTCACGGTTTACTCGGAACTACTTTTGGCGGTAGCCATTTGGCTTGTGCTGCTGCCATTGCTGTTCTCGACATAATTAAAGCTGAACAATTGATTCAGAATGCTGAAAAAATTGGACAATATTTGATTTCGGAATTATTGAAAATGCCTCAAATTAAAGAAGTTAGAGGCATGGGATTAATGATTGGAATTGAATTTGAAGAATCGGTTACTGACCTTCGCAATAAATTACTTTTTGAGAAAAAGATTTTTACAGGTGCCAGCGGCACTAATATTATCCGATTACTACCTCCACTTTGTTTATCAAAGTCGGATGCTAAATTATTTATTAGCAGTTTTCAGGAATTAATGCATTCAAATTCAGAAGATTGAATTTTATTTAAATCATGAAAAAAATCATTTTTTTTATATTCTTCTTATCTTTTTTTTATCAAACATTTGCTCAAGAATTAATCTTTCATGACAAAATCACATTAAAATCGGGAGTAGTTTATGTAGGTAATATTATTTTGAAAACAAATGAAATGCTAATGATTGAAACCAGAGATGGAAAAAAAATTCAGTTTCCACTTGAAGAAATTATAGCCACTGACAAAACATTAATATCAGCCGAAAATAAAACTAACTTGCAGAAACAATCCCCAAAAAACGGAGGTATTATTTACGGAAATATTGAACTATCTGCAGGCTTATCAAATGCTTATCAGGCTTTTACATGGTGTCCATCCACTGAAGTTTCAATCCTGTTTGGAAAGAAAAATCTTACTGAAAAAAATCTCCTTTTTGCATTTGGCAGTGGTTATATTTTGGTTTTTCGTTCGTCAACCGTCGAGCCAATTCGGTTTTTGCCTCTCTTTGTTCGATTACAAAACACACTTTCTAAGACCAGAATATCTCCATTCATTGGACTCGATGCAGGTTATATTTTTGGGCTTTCAAATGGATATGGAGGTGGTCTGATGGCAAAATTCTCAGCTGGCTTAATGCAGAAATTAAGCTATAAATCAGACCTTTATTTAGGTTTATACACTGGCATTAGTTCAATTTTTACAACCATTAGCACCACCAACGAACTTGGTACGTTTAGCTATCCGAACCAAACTGAAATGACAAATTTAGGTTTAAAAATTGCTGTACATTTTTGAACCGGCTTCTATTGTTTGTTAATAAGCACCTTCATCCACACATCCGTTTCACCCCATTTTGCAGCGGGAATCCACATTTCTGCAACAGTTTCATACGCTCCCATGTCCGTTGAAATCCATAAATAACCTTTTGAGTCTCTGAGAAATTATTTTATGGTATTATCGGAAAGCCCATTATCAGGGGTGAGATGATCAAACTTAATATCTTGAAATTGAGCATTCAGGCAAATAGGTAGAAAAGAACGCAAACATAATATCAAACAAATTATCGTTGAATTCAATTTGTGGAAACGCAATGTTATCCAGGGGAATCATGCATTAAAGAAATTTAGGGATACAATCGGGTGAAAAATTTTGGAATATGAATATTAAAGATGAAATTTATTTCTTTAACTATAGTGTATTTTCATAAAGTCGAATTAATACAATCATTTTGCAAATATCAATTTAAGTTCATTATTGCAACAATTATTGCGTGAATCCCAAATTGTATTTCATAAAGTGGAATAAAGGAAAATAGGAATAATACTGATAGCTGAAAATTAAAATGGAACAGGATTTATTTAAACTGCTTTTAAAATATTAGATTAAAAAAACAAATATAAAATATCTCATCCTGAAAATTAGATGAAACAACTCATTCATTTCAAAACAATAATTATTTAAAATATTTCAGCCAAAATTGTCAACGTTTTTCGGAAATATATTTTGATCATTTGTCTCAAACAGAAATATTTTTGTATTTGCCATGAATTTATTTTATTGAATCAATCTTTTCATAAATTCCATTCCTTTCAGCAAGCCATAACTTCCTTTTTCGGCAGCAAACTCATCATATACGGTTACAGTATCCGGAGTTTCGCCGGGGCGATAAATTACAAATGGAACGGGTGAACATGTGTGGGTTTTGTAAACACAAGGTGTAGGGTGATCGGGCAAAATAGCTATTGTAACCGGTTCATCCCAGCTTGAGATTTCATCAAAAATAGGTTTTACTGCTCGCGAGTCAAGATACTCAATGGTTTTAATTTTCAACTCCACATTGCCTTCATGTCCGGCTTCGTCGCTGGCTTCAATATGCAGATACACAAAATCATCGGTTCGGAGTGCATCTATAGCTGCTTGCGCTTTTCCTTCATAATTGGTGTCGTAAAGTCCGGTTGCTCCTTCTACATGAATTACTTTTAAGCCGGCGTATACACCAATTCCACGAATTAAATCGACAGCTGAAATTACTGAACCGCTTTGTAAATTATAAAGTTCCAACAGCGTTTTCATATTGGGCTTATAGCCCGGCGACCAGGGCCAAATACTATTAGCTTTATCTTTGCCTGCTGCAGCGCGTTTAAGATTTACCGGATGGTTTTCAAGTAACTCCTGCGAACGAAGAATCATATTATTGAGCAATTCAGCTGTTTCTTTAGCATCTTCAGTTTCCGCATTTATCATCACGTCAGCAAATGCTGTACCCGTAACATCGTGGGGTGGAGTACAAATCAGTTGTTTTTTTCCGCCTTTTATTTTCAATAAATGGCGATACGAAACTCCCGGAAAAAAGTTTATCTGCTCATTACCAAGTTTGTCCTGCAAAAAAAGAATCAGTTCTGTGGCCTCTTCGTTGCTGATATGCCCTGCCGAATGGTTTTTAATCTTTCCATTTTCGATACAAATCAAATTACATCGCATTGCCATTTCGCCATCCTCAATGATTACACCCATGCTTGCTGCCTCAAGCGAACCGCGTCCTTCAAAAACCTTAGGCACATCATAGCCCATTACGCTCATGTTGGCTATTTCACTTCCCGGCGCAAATCCTTCGGGTATTGTATCGAGTAAACCACTTCGGCCTAAAGCTGCAATTTTATCAATAGTAGGTTTGTGAGCAGCCTGTAAGCAGGTTTTATTCCCAAGTGAAGCTATCGGCTCATCGGCCATACCGTCGCCAAGTATAATCAAATATTTCATCTTAAAGTGTAAAAGTTGTACCTCAAACTATTCTAAAAAATCTTTATAATCAGCTAATGCGTCTTCAAATTTACGAGCAGTATCGGCTAATGACAAATAACTTTCGCCACCCGATGCATTAAGATGACCGCCACCATTAAACAAATCGGCAGCCACTTTGTTTGCCGGAAATGAACCTTGCGAGCGCAATGAAATTTTAATTTTATCGGTGTCTTCACGCATAAAAACCGAAAATTCGACACCAGCTATCGAAAGCGGAATATTCACAAATCCCTCAGCATCACCATTTTGAAAATTAAATTGCTGTAATTCTTTGCTAGTAAGTGTTATTAAAGCTGTTCTATATTCAGGGTAAATTTTCATTTTTTGAAACAAACAAAATCCCATTAACCGCAACCTGTCAGCCGAATATGTATTGAAAACCCTGCGGTAAATGGCATCTTTATCCACTCCAATTTTAATCAATTCGGCAATGATAATGTAAATTTCCTGATTGTTGGAATTATAGGTAAATCCTCCGGTATCGGTCATCATGCCGGTATAAATACATTCGGCGCAAGCCAAATTAATTTTCGAAAAATCGCCCATCCGACATATCAATCTGAAAATCAATTCGCTGGTGGATGATATTTCGGGGTAGGATACAACAATGCTGGCATAATCGCCGGGGTGCAAATGATGATCCACCAGTATTTTAGGGGCTGGAGCATTTAATACCACATCGGCCATACTTGCCATCCGTTTTGCCTGATTGAAATCCAAGGTAAATATTAATTCTGCTTCGGCAATTAATTCGTCGGCTTTTTGTTTGTAATCCTCATACACCAACACGCATTCAGAGCCGGGCAGCCAATTCAGAAAAGCGGCAAAAGCCGTTGGTACAATCACTACAGGCTCTTTCTCAATGGTCATCAAATAATGCCAAAGTGCTAATGTTGAACCCATTGCATCTCCATCAGGTCCAACATGAGCTACAATAACTATTTTATCTACTTTATCAATTGCTTTTTTTACCTTGTTGATAAGCTCTTCGGCTATTATTTTAGAAATCATTTTATTTTTTTTAAATTATATGCAAAAGTAGCAAAAAAAATAAGATTTTGCGGTTTTGATAAATTTCTAATTCTTAGTGCTTTTTTTTAAAATTAATCTTAAATCGTTGTTCAATTTCTATTTTGTTAAATAACAATACCATACTGAATTTCCTTTTCTTTACAGCACCTTAATCATTAATATTCAGAGCATAAGCTCCTTGTTGTGCAATGGAATAAAAGTTGATATTACGGATTTTACAGACATTTTGTATTTCGGCAGTATACCACCTCGAAATGCTTTTATCAACAATTATTTTCCGGGGATGTACACAGTTCAAAATTTGTGAAATTTTTGGTTTTAGCCGATTTCCTATTATCAGATAATCAAGCTCAATGGGTAATTGTGTGGCTTTATTTTTCAGAAAGTTATCTTGTAATATCAATACTTTTTGTCCCTCAAAACAAGCAAAACCATTGGCAAACCAATTGTTTGTATGAAGATAAACCGGTTTTTCTAACTTTTGTTTATTCCAATATGTCTTCGCAATTCGTTCTATTTCAGCTGAGTCAGTTGAAAATACAAAGTTTTTATTGCGGTTTATAAAGCTCACATGAAGATTTTTCTGTCCGGCATACACAATGATTCGTTTGCTTGTAAGTGTTTGGTAATTAGCTTGTATACTAAACATGCACGTAATCAGTAAGGCTGATAATCCCACAAAAAGTGGAGTGAATTTTTTTGTGAAATAATAGCCGGAAAGACAGAAAATAGCCAGAAAAAAAACAATGGATTGCGAGAGATTAATAGAAATATGCCAAACCGAATACGGCAAGTTTTGAACAAATACAATGAAATGATTTAAAAACCAAACAAGCCATTTTAGGACAAATCCCATCCATTCAGATACATAAGGTATCCACGAAACAAAAAACAAAGCTATTGCTCCATAAATAATCCAGGTAGAAACTGGAATTGCAATGAGGTTGGTTATCAGAAAATAATTAGGGAATTGCTGAAAATAATAAAGCGTAAAAGGCGTAGTACCAAGTTGCGCAGCCACCGAAACCGATATCATTCCCCACGTAAATTTAGTCAATTTATTTGTAGGTTTATATAGTTTATCCACTATGGGTTGAAAGTAAATAATGCTCAGTACTGCAGCATAACTCAACTGAAAACCAACATCATACAGAAAATTCGGATTTACTACCAGCATGGCAAATGCCGACATGAAAAGCGTGTTGTAAATCTGTGATTTTCGTTCCAAACAAAATGCAAATGCAACAAAACTAAACATTACCGCCGCCCGAATAACTGCCGCCGACATGCCCGATAAAAAAGCGTATCCCCAAAGAAACGAAATGACAATAATCGTTTTTAAAATTTTAGTTTTCAGCGATTTATCCAGAAACTTCAACAAGAACATCAAAACAATATAAACTACAGCCACATGCATACCGCTCACGGACAAAATATGCACTGTACCTGTGGCACTGTAACCGGCACGAATATCAGGCTGTAAATCGTCGGTATAACCTAGTGTAAGAGCTGCCAAAACAGCAAATTCATCGCCTTGAATTTTGAACTTTTTGAAGATTCCCAGCAAATAATTTCGCCACTTATCGGCTTCGCGCCGAATAGAAAAGCCATCACTATGTTCTGAAATATGCCAACTGCCCGACGAAACGTAGGATGTAGCACCAATTCCCTGCCGTTTCAGGTATGTGGCATAGTCAAATGCTTCGGGGTTAAGCGGTTTTTCGGGAGCTGCAAATTCGGCTTGAATCATAAGCTGGTCACCAAACAGCAGTGAGTTTGCTGCCTTGTCTTTCTGAAAATACAGAATGGCCTGTCCATGAGCCGGTTGCCATTTTAAATTATAATATTGCAGAACATCTACTTTGCACTGAATTGATTTTGCTTTTTCAACCGGCGCCGAAACTATTTCAATCCGATAAATTCCTTTTTGATTCAACTGGTTGAAAGTGGTTGATTTTTCAGTTTCTGAACTCAACATATATGCCATTGAAAACAGAAACAAAAAAATTCCGCAGCCAAACAGCCAACGGAATTGAAACTGATATTTCGGAAATTGAATAACAAATCCTAAAATTAGCAAAACAAGTGATAAACCTAATAAAACCCACAAACCCCAAAATTGAAATTCCACAAACTGATAGCTAATGATACCAACCATAAATGGAAGCAACAATCTAAAAAAAGGAGTTCGTTGCAAAAAATCCATACGTTTTACACATTAAGCAATTGCTGAATAGTTTGAACCGGATTTTCTGAATTAAACACAGAACTGCCTGCGACCAACACACTAACTCCCGCTTCGAAAAGTTTCGGGGCATTTTGCAAATTCACGCCACCGTCAATCTGAATGATACAATTAGCATTTTTACGTTTCATAATTTCACGCAGTTCGGCTATGCGGTCGTAAGTTCCTTCAATAAATTTCTGTCCACCATAGCCCGCATAAACCGACATCAGCAGTACCATATCCACTTTGTCCACATAAGGTTCGAGCAAGCTCACCGGGATATCCGGATTCACTGAAATACCCACCTGAATACCTTCAGCACGGATTAAATCAATCACTTCCTGTGGGTTTTCAGCTGCTTCGCAATGAAAAGTAAGCATGCCTGCACCAGCTTCGGCAAAGCGTTTCACGTATTTTTCGGGATCAACAATCATGATATGGACATCGAGCATTTTCGTGCAATGTTTCCGCACCGCCTCCAGCACCGGAAAACCAAAAGAGATATTCGGCACAAAAGAACCATCCATTACATCAATATGCAGCCACTCAGCCTCACTAGCATTTATCATTTCACAATCAGCTTTCAGGTTTCCAAAATCAGCCGAGAGCAAAGAAGGAGATATAATTCGTTTCATAAAGGGTTGTTTTATTATCGGTTTTGCAAATATACTAAAAAAAAGACTTCCGAAATACTCGGAAGTCCTTTTTTTAGTTCAAAAACAATTCAACGTACTGATTATCAGTTATTCTCTGAGCCCTGTAAGACGCTGCGAATTGTAAAATTCGATTCAATGTTTCTTGTTTGGGTTCTGAATCCGGTTTGTAAACCGGTTTTGGGGTGTTTTTTAAAAAATCAGTTTTGTTTGATAGTGTAAAAATTTTTTGCATAGGCACATTTCAGATTTTTAATATACATCTAAAACGTAGTTGATTGCAAAATAGTATATACCAAGTTCACTGTTCAGTGTTGATAATTTACAGTTAAAACATATATAGCTGATAATCAATAATATACAGAATTAAGTCCCTGATATATTTAACTAATAACTCTGAAAATCGGAGGCAATTACTTCATTTCCAGATACAAATCTTTTTCGGCAGCAATGCGGCGCATATTCAGCAGTGCATAGCGCATTCGTCCTAAAGCCGTATTGATACTTACATCTGTTTTTTCGGCAATTTCCTTAAAACTTAAATCTTCGAAATATCTCATACGGATTACTTTTTGCTGTGATGGAGGCAATAAGTCAATTAAGTGTAGTACATCGGCAAGCACCTGTTCGTTGGATAGCGTATCTTCCACACTTTTTTCGGATAATTTGGAATTATTGACAATATCATAGTCAACAGCATCGGCCGAAAAAGTATTCTCGTTTTTTACCCTACGGAAGTGATCAATAATCAAATTATGTGCAATACGATTTATCCATGCCAAAAATTTTCCGGCTTCGGTGTATCGCCCTTGTTGAATGGTTGAAATGGCTTTGATAAAGGTGTCCTGAAAAATGTCTTCGGCCAGGTCTTTACTGCGTACAATCAAATAGATATATGTATAAACTTTTGATTTGTAGCGCAATAGTAAAACTTCAAACGCCTGATTTTCACCTTTCTCATACAATTTTACCAATTCGTCATCGGTCAATTGATTCAGAGTATTCATTACTTTTAAATTAATGGTTTAAAGTAACTTTAGGCAATAGGCGTTTTAAAATTTTAAGAGTTAGTAATTTGTTTAGACTGCAAATATAGTTATTGAAATAACAAAAACAAACTTTTTATGAATTATTTTATATAAATATCGTAGGTATTATTTGTAAAGCCATTAAAATCAGATTATAGACTAATTAATATTATTTCATTTATATTAAAACAATTGGAGTACCATTAAAGTTCTAAATTGCTGGTACTAACTAATATTTCAATATTCTGCTTCAATTTTGCAAATCCGGCTCGCTTAATTGCCGATTGCTGAAATACTGAGTTGAAGGTTTTTTCTGAAAGTTGCTCCCATTTTTTTGAATCCCAATTTAACACTTCTAGCGGAGGATTTAATTGAGAGTGTGAATTGACTTTTGCCCATTTTTTGTTCCACGGACAAACATCGGCGCAAATATCGCAGCCTATTGAATAATTATTTAATGAAGACCGCATTTCATCTGGTATTTGATTTTTGTTTTCGATGGTTTGATATGAAATACAGCGATTTGCATCCAAGTTTTTAGTCGTCAGTGCTTTGGTTGGACAGGCAGTGATACAACGGCTACATGTACCGCATCGACCACGAATTGGTTGGTCATATTCTGCTTCTATATTTAGAAGTAAAATTCCAATGAAAACGTACGATCCAAGTCCGGGATGTATCAATTGAGTGTGTTTACCAATCCATCCCAAGCCCGCACGTTCAGCCCAACGACGCTCAAGGACTGGTGCTGAATCGACAAAAAGGTGCTGGGTATTATTTGCAACTGTTTCATTTCCAAATTTTTCGCAAATTATTAATTCCAGTTCTTTTAATTTTTGTTTTATCACCAAATGGTAATCAATGGCAGAATAAGCGTATTTTGCTAATTGAGGAGCTTTGGTATTTTGAGTATGAGCCGGAAAATAATTAAGTAATACTACTACAACGGACTTGCATCCCGGCACTAAATTGCGTGGGTCAACTCGTTTCTCAAAGTTGCGTTCAAGGTAATTCATGCCGGCATGATACCCTGCAGCAAGCCATTGTTTGAGAAATGCAGCATCTTCTGTAAGCTCTTCGGCTTTTGCAATTCCACAAGCATTAAACCCAACTGACAATGCAGCTTCTTTTATAAATGTTTGGTTTAATGCTAGTTTCATGAATTATGAATGCTCGTTAATTTGTCTTAAACTGATATTTCACTTGTGAAAGTTGATTGTTTGCTTCAACTATTTTTTTCTTTAAATTTTCTTTGTATTGACTTAATTTTTCTTGCAGTTCAGGGTTAGCCACAGCCATAATTTGTACTGCCAAAATAGCTGCGTTTAACGATGCATTGATGCCTACTGTGGCAACAGGAATACCCGGAGGCATTTGTACAATAGCTAGCAATGCATCCATGCCATCGAGCGATGCATTTATAGGTACGCCAATAACCGGAAGTGTAGTCATTGACGCAATTACTCCCGGCAAATGAGCCGCCATTCCAGCTGCAGCTATTATTACTTCAATGCCATTTTCACGGGCTTTTGAAGCAAATTCTTCCACTTCTTTTGGTGTTCGATGGGCCGAAAGCGCATTGATTTCAAACGGAATTTGAAATTCATCAAGCAAAGTTGCTGCTTTTTCCATTACAGCCAAGTCGGAAGTACTTCCCATAATAATACTAACTTTTGGTTTCATTTTTCGGAATTTTATGAGTTGATTAGTTCGTTATAAATATTTCTTCAAAATTAAGCACCAATCAATGCTTCATAATCTGAAGCCGAAAGTAATGAATTTAGTTGAGCTAAATCTGAAATTTCAATTTTCACCATCCAACCTTTACCGTATGGATCATCATTTACTAATTCGGGTGCATCTTCCAATTCCTGATTGAACTCTACTACTTTAGCATCTACCGGCAGGTATAAATCTGATACGGTTTTCACAGCTTCAACTGTTCCGAAAACATCACCTTCCGACAACGTTTCGCCAATAGTTTCAACTTCAACGAATACGATTTCACCTAATTCGCTTTGTGCATAATCTGTAATTCCTACAAATGCTTCATTTCCTTCCACGCGAATCCATTCGTG
>CAZEEB010000034.1:0-14554 GCA_964511245.1 uncultured Paludibacter sp. | reverse complement strand
ACACGGCTCTGAACACTCTTTCCCTACACGACGCTCTTCCGATCTCGGCGTGCAGAGATATTGAATGTTGTTTTTTCGTTGATTATTGGACCCTCAACGTTAATTTTTGAAGAAATGAGGCCTACTGTAACATTTCCATGGTAAGAATGTGTGTTACCATCGTTCATACTAATATCTACCACCGATGACAATCTGCCTCCAAAATGTGCAGGAAAACTACCTTTATACAGCATTACATCTTTAATCGCATCGGCATTAAACACCGAAAAAAATCCAAACATGTGATTGACATTATACACTGGAACACCATCCAATAGTATTAAATTTTCATCAGGACCACCACCCCGAACAAAAAAACCTGCCGAACCTTGTGAACCGGCTTTCACACCGGGAAGTAGCTGCAATGCTTTTAAAACATCGGTTTCGCCAAAGAGCGTAGGCACTGATTTTATTTGGCTTATTGGCACATCGATGGCACTCATCTGCGAACCGCGAACCCCTAAGCCTTTGTGGTTGGCATAAACAGTTACTTCGGAAAGTTCATTCCCTTCAATCATGCTAATATTTATTACCGTATCTTTTCTGAGATTAATTATGCGGGATTGCGGAGAATAGCCAACATAGGAATATACCAGATTGACAGCCCCTTTGGGAAGGGTAATAGAATAATAACCGTAGGTATTACTTACACAGCCTTTGTAGGTAATTTTATCGAAAACAGTAGCATTTATAATCGTTTCACCATTTTTTGAATCGGTTATATGACCACTTACTGTAAAATTCTGAGAAAATGTTATTGTGCTGAAAACAAGCAGGATAAAGGAAATAAAAAAAGTATTTTTCATTCAAAACCGTATAAAAATTTAAACCGCCGACAAAGATAGATAATTAACAGCTATAATTGACTAACTATCAAACGTTTTAAATCGGTTTTGGTTTAAACTTTTGCCAAATTATGTACTTCTTCGAATGTATATACAGCCGACATGTTTTTTCGTGAAGCTTCGATCATTGCTTTTGCCACATCTACTGCCAAAATAGGACGATACTTTCTGAAAAAACCTATTTTATTAAGCCCATACATACATTGTAGTGCCAACTTTTCGGTTACTCGTTTTGTTGCTCTATTGCCGTCAAGCTGCCCCGGACGCAGAATACTAACCACCTTGAATGGCAGTGACTGAACTGCTACATCGAGTTTGCCTTTCATCTGTGAATAGAAAACGGAAGATTGAGCATTAGCACCGGCCGATGACACTAAGACATAGGTTGAAACTGAATTTTGAGCGGCAATTTTGGCTATATTAAACTGATAATCAAAATCAACTCTGTATTGAGCTTCTTTTGATTTAGCTTGAGCAAGTGTAGTACCGAGTGTAGAGAAAAGTACATCGCCTGTTATAAAATTTACCCATTCCTCGGGTTTTTCAAAATCGATGATAATTTCACTCAATTTAGGGTGAACAATGGTACTTGTGCGCCGTACGAATGAAACTACTTCGGAATAATCCTGATTTTCGAGCAGTAAATGCAGCAGTTGCAATCCCACCATACCTGTTCCGCCTAATACAATTGCTTTTTTCATAATTTATAGATTTTAATCAATATGCATATCTCTAAAACCGAGAAAATAAAGCACGCCATCCAGCCCAATGGTTGAAATGGATTGTTGTGCGTTGGCAATAACTTTTGGTTTAGCATGGAAAGCAATTCCCAGTCCGGCAATGTTAAGCATAGGCAGGTCGTTTGCACCATCACCAACAGCAATAACCTGCTCAAGATTAATTTTTTCGACCTGAGCTATTAGTTTCAGGAGTTCAGCTTTGCGGCGTCCATCTACAATTTCTCCAAGATAATTTCCGGTTAGTTTTCCATCTTTAATTTCCAGCTCATTGGCATAGACATAATCTACGTCAAATAGTTTTTTGAGGCGATTGCCAAAATACGTAAAACCACCAGAGAGAATTGCAATTTTAATGCCGCAAACTTTCAAAGTAGCCATCAACCTTTCAGCACCTTCCATTATAGGGAGATTCTGAGCAATATCTTCCAATACCGATTCATCGAGTCCTTTGAGTAAAGCCACTCGTTGCTTGAAACTTTCGCTAAAATCAATTTCGCCTCGCATTGCCGATTCAGTAATTGCACGCACTTTTTGACCCACACCGGCACGATCAGCAAGCTCGTCAATTACTTCGGTTTTAATGAGCGTTGAATCCATATCGAAACAGATTAAACGGCGGTTTCGTCTAAACATATCATCTTTCTGAAACGAGATATCGATTCCTAATTCGGTAGAATGTTTTAGAAATTGTGTTGAAAGTACATTTCTATCCATTATTTCGCCTCGGATGGAAAGCTCAATACATGAACGTATTGAATTTTCATCGTGTGTTTTTAGCGATAGCCTACCGGTAAGTCGTTTTATTGAATCAATATTCAGATTTTGATCGGCCAAAACTTTGGTTATAATAGATAATTGGCTGGCAGTAATCACTTTAGCCAGAATAGTAACAATGTATCGATTTTGACCTTTACGCCCAACCCAATTTTCGTATCTTTCAACAGTGATGGGTGTAAACCGCACATTTACATTAAGTTCAGAACATTTAAAGAGAACCTCTTTGAGAATGTGTCCCGATTGAGCATCGTCGGACATTTTAAACAGTATTCCCAGTGAAAGTGTATTGTGTATATCGGCTTGCCCAATATCAAGGATAGTGGCATTGTACTTTCCAAGAATCTGAGTAACAGCAGTGGTTACGCCGGGTTTATCATCTCCCGAAATATTGATTAAAATAATTTCGCTATCCATTTTATTTGAATTTTAAAAAGAATTTAATTCGAATGAAAAAATCATTCAGTTCTAAATTTAATTCGCTTTTTTAGTGCGTTAAAAACTTATCAGAACTTTTTATTTTGCAGTATATCAACGATTTACTCCAGATAATTCCAGCTCTTGAACCCTGATTTACTTTTTGACTTGTACTAAATTACCTTTTATTTAAGTATTTGCTATAAGTACTCAATGTGTTTTGAACATAGTTTACAGTTTCTTTTCCTCGAAAGTAACCGTATTTTACCACAGGGTCGTTAAAAAATTGAGGTTCATTTTTTTTAAGCAAAAAATATTCAACATTATTAAACCAAACTTGTGGGTTTTTTCCGTATTTTGAAGCCAATGCCATGGCATCGAGTACATGGGCTGGACCTGAATTATATGCCGCAAGTATAAATTTAACGCGTTCTTCGGAATTTTCAACCCTTCGAAAAGCCAAATTTAAACTTTTTATGTATTGAACACCGGCTTCGATATTACGTTCGGCATCAAATTTTGTATCTTTATCTAAACCAAAATTGGCTGCAGTACGTGGCATCAATTGCATTAAACCTGCAGCACCCACCCTCGAAACCTCTTGATTATCAAAGCCTGACTCGTGAAATGCCAATGATGCAAGCAATCGCCAATCCCAATTTATGAGTTTAGCATATTTTTTAAAAAGCTGATCGTAAGGCGAAATAGCGCCTCTTGGGATTTTTACCTTACGCAAAGAAAAATATGGACTTGAATCCCAGTATTTATGCAATAGATTTTCTTGATACAACTTTATAGCAGGTAATAATTCCCACTTTGAAATTAATGTTCTGAAATCGCGTTCGTTTTTTCGGATTAACCATCCGTTGTTTTGTTCAAATCCAACGGGCATTCTGCATTCAAGCATTTTACTATAGCTTTTATGCAGCATTGCTATGTTATGATATGCCAATGTGTATTCAATTTTTCCATCGGCCACCATGTCAATTAAATCGTCATTTGAAAGCGAATCTGAAGTTTGTACTATCTTTATTTCGCCTCCAATTTCATCGTTCAAGGATTTTAATCTATCCAAAAAAATACTGTTTGGAGCTACCGTTACTGTTTTTCCAGCCAGTTGAGTTACATCGGAAAGAGTATTTGCTCCTATTTTTTGCACCAGTACTTGATACGAATTTTCTTGTGGCAAAACAAAGTCAAATTTTAGCTTTAACTCTTTGGTTTCTATAATATTATAAGCCACAATATCCACTTTTCCTTGCTCCAGCCATTGAGTCATTTCTTTTTCAGACCGCGCTATGCTAATTTTCAGATTTACATGAAGGTAATTTGACAGATTTTTTATCATTTCATAATCAAATCCCAATAATTCGTCGCGAAACATGAAATAGGAAGTAGAGCTATACATTGTTGCCACCTGAAGAGTGTCTGATTTTAAAATTCCCTTCAAGTCAGATGTGGTTTGATGTGTTATTTTGTTGCTTTTTTTTGTTCCACACGATGTGAACATGAGAAAGCAAATCACAATCAAAGCAATCGGGTAGTATTTCTTCATTCGGTTAAGGCTATTTTAGAGAAACTGAATATTTTCAGGTTCTATCAGGTTGAAACCATTCAATCGAAGAAAAACCTGAGCAGTGGCCACAACATCTTTTTGACAGTAAAGTGCAATACGTTCAAGGTTTTTTTCGTGGTAATACACCTTAGCCACTTGGCTGCCATCAATGTCGTCTTTGGGTGTAGGAATGCCAAAAACTGCTGTCAGAAGCTTGAGTGATGTGTAATTTTTATAGTCGCCAAATTTCCATAATTCCAAGGTGTCAAAAAAACTAATTTCCCAGGGTTTTTTCCCCGAGATATTTATTACCGTTGGAAGTTTTAATCCATTTATCAGCATACGTCGGCAAATGTAGGGTATATCAAATTCCTTGATATTATGACCACAGAATGTGTGTTCCTTACTGATACAAAATTTATAAATTAAAGCACTAAAATCAGTTAGAATTTTTGTTTCATCTTCGCCGTAAAACGATTTTGTTCTAAAGTGCATTTCTTCAGCTTTAAAATAAATAAAGCCGACCGATATACATACAATTTTTCCAAATTCAGCATAAATACCGGCACTGGTATTAAATGCATCGGCAGCAGTGGTTTCTATGCCGTATTTTTCGGGCATGCGTTTATGGATAGTTTCAAATTTATCTTCCCAAAGATGTAACAACTCGGGATTTAGTTGGGAAAAATCACTTGTTTGCGGAACGGTTTCAATATCCAAAAACATAATGGATGTCAAGTCGGATTTTAGCATATATTTTAAGTAAAGTCATAATCCCAATCATGGGATTAAAAATTAGTAAGCGTGATTTATTAATAACGATTCCAAAATATATTAAAGACTGACTGTTGATTTTTCGTTCAACTTGTTTTCAATGTATTTGGTTAATATGTCAATTGCAATATGATTATTTCCTCCTTGTGGAATAATCAAATCGGCAAATCGCTTGGATGGTTCAATAAATTGCAAATGCATGGGTTTCACTGTGTTTTCATATCGCTCCATTACCTTGTTAACCGACCGTCCACGTTCAATTATATCGCGATTTATAACTCGTATTAAGCGGTCATCCGGATCAGCATCTACAAACACTTTCAAGTCCATCATTTTGCGAAGCTCGGGATTGCTAAGTACTAAAATTCCTTCAACAATAATGACATGGCATGGGTTAATTGGAATGGTTTCGGTGGCTCGGGTGCAAGTCAAATACGAGTAAATTGGCTGATCTACAGTTTTACCTTTACGCAATTCTTTAAGGTGTTTTACCAAAAGTTCAAATTCAATCGAATCAGGATGGTCGAAATTTATTTCTAGTCGTTCTTCAAGAGGTAAATGTCCACTGTCGCGATAGTAAGAATCCTGAGGAAGTATAACCACTTCACCTTGGGGCAATCGTTCCAAAATTTTTCGAACTACAGTAGTTTTTCCAGAGCCTGTTCCGCCTGCTATTCCAATAATCAGCATATTTCCAATTTTGATTGTTTCAGACCACTAAAGTAAGGATTTATTTTTTTTGAATCGAATTTGTTGGGCATATTTTTAATTAAAATAGCATATTTTTATATAATATACAGAATAACAGCATATTAACACGCAAGACGTATTTATGTTTACAATTTTAAAATTATAAATCATGGCTCTTCAGAGTCAATTTTTAAAAATCAACCTACAAATTGAATTAATAAATTATTGTACATTTGCTGTAAAATTAAACCTATTATATGCTTAAAAAATCTTCATTTTCGCTTATCCGATTGAGCTGCCTGTTTTTTTTATGTTTGCTATCAACATACTCATTTTCAACCGATAAATATAACATAATTCCTTGTCCAGCAACGCTTTTACCCCAGACCGGAGAGTTTATATTTAAACCCAATACTCGGATTTTATGCAATTTAAAGCAAACAGAAGATGTTGAACTTGCTCATCAATTTGCCGATCAATTTCAATTGGTTTCGGGCATACGACTCAAAATCAGCGAATTAACACCAGCCGATACTACTAACAGTATTGTTTTAGAACGTAGCATGGATAACAGTGCGGAAGGCTACAAATTGGAAATTTCGCCTGCTGTAATTCTAATAAAAGCCACTACAGCTAACGGATTTTTTTACGGTTTGCAAAGTTTGTACCAACTAATGCCAGCTGAAATCTATGGCAAGAAAAAAAAATGGTTTGGAAAATGGTCGGCACCGTCAGTTTTGATCGTTGATACACCCCGATTCAGTTATCGTGGATTACATTTGGATGTGGGACGACATTATTTCCCTGTTTCATTTATCAAAAAATACATCGATGCGATGGCAATTCATAAAATGAATTATTTTCATTGGCATTTAACCGAAGATCAAGGTTGGCGAATTGAAATAAAAAAATACCCCCGGCTTACCGAAATAGGTTCGCAACGGAGCAAAACTATTGAAGGCTATTACTTTAGCCGATATCCACAGCAGTATGATGCTAAACCTTACGGCGGATTTTATACACAAAATGAAGCACGTGAAGTAGTTGAATATGCCTCAAAACGCTTTATTACCGTTATCCCTGAAATAGAAATGCCCGGTCATGCGCTGGCTGCATTGGCATCTTATCCATATTTAGCCTGCCGAAAAGATTCTATTTTTAAAGTTGCTACGCGCTGGGGCATTTTTCCGGATGTGTATTGTCCTCGAGACAGCACTTTCAGGTTTTTGGAAGATGTGCTAACCGAAATTATGTCCATTTTTCCATCTAAATACATACATATTGGTGGCGACGAATGTCCAAAAGACCGTTGGAAAGCCTGCCCCGACTGCCAAGCCCGAATCCAAAAAGAAGGACTAAAAGATGAAAATGGATTACAAAGCTATTTTATTCATCGGATAGAAACATTTTTAAATTCAAAAGGTCGCCAGATAATTGGTTGGGACGAAATTTTGGATGGCGGCTTAGCTCCAAATGCAACAGTCATGTCGTGGCGAGGCACAAGTGGAGGCATTTCGGCAGCAAAAGCAGCTCACAATGTGATTATGACTCCAAGCTCTTCGTGCTATTTTAACTTTTACCAAGCAGATCCAACAACAGAACCATTGGCTTTTGGTGGATTTTTAACATTAAATGCTGTGTATGAATACGAACCAGTTCCTTCAGAACTCAATAAAGACCAAGCACATTATGTGTTAGGTGCACAAGCTAACCTTTGGAGCGAATATATCAAAACAACCGAACAGGCTGAATATATGGCATTTCCCCGAGTCTCGGCCATGTCGGAAGTACTTTGGAGTAGTAAAGAAAACAGAAATTGGGATTCTTTTAAAAACAGGATGAATAAACAATTTGACCGATATAAAAATATTGATATTAACCCTTCACGCGTTTTTTATGATGTTCGCTTTACATCCGTTCCAACACCCAATCACCACATAATCATAACTTTACTATGCGACTGCCCAAATGCTCAAATCCAGTATGAACTTGGCGGGAAAACATACAATTATAGCAAACCTTTTGAACTGACTGAAACTTCAACCCTTAAAGCATCGGCACTGATTAATGGGCAAAAATTAGGAAAATCTATTTGCAAAAAATTCATAGTAAGTAAACTTACCGGTTTGAGTTATACATCGAGCGTGAATAATACCTGGTATTTAGGCGGAGCTCCAAATGCACTTACCGACGGAGTGCCGGGCAATACTACAACTTATACACAATGGGTTGGCATTGGGAAAGGAAAAGATGCAGAAATAAGCATTGATTTGAAAGATAGTGTTTTGATAAGCAGATTTTCTGCAGGTTTATTGCAAGCTCCTGCCTTGTGTGTGGTCTATCCTTCAGTCATAAAACTATATGGCTCATCGGATGGTTTAAACTACAATCTATTGACTGAGAGACAAATAAAAGAAAATGCTTCTCCATATTGGACATCAATTACTACTGAGCTTAATTTTACAGCAACTCGTGTTCGATTTCTTAAGCTTCAACTTCAAAGTGGCGGTTCATGCCCTTCTGACTGCCCTGACTTTCATGAAGGCAGCAAAATTTTTATTGACGAAATAAGTGCCTGGTAACATCAAAAACGCAAGGCGATAGTTTGGAATAGACTGTTTTTTAATTTTCGAAACTTACATTAATTGAACTGTTTGGTATCAACTTATTGAAAGCTCCAGTGTGCCAACGGCTGTTTTTCTTATTGATAATGAGGGTTGAAGGAATGTTAGTAAGTTCATTTTTATCTGAACCAGAAAGCAAGTTCCAAGAAGTGTAACTAATAAGCATAAAACTTTGTTTTGAAAACACAGCAGAACCGAGGCGTGTGGCTTTGTTTATTTTAACTTCATTAGGATATTGCTGACGCAAATCCTGAATTCCTTGACGAATAATTTGACTTGAGACTGCCAATTTATTTACATCAATAATACTTATTGTTACGCCGCTGTTGTTGCGAATTAGTCTACGGGCATAACGCAATAAAAAATCATCTGATTCGTCGTGAATCAAAACCAAAACGCTGCTTATTCCCGTAAAACCTCGGTTTACAAACACTCCAACACTGCAATTTGTGTTTTCAACAAAATGACGTGTTTTATCTTTAATCAAGGTACCGGGGAAGAAATATTGTTGCTGTTTAAAAATATTATTTACAATTCCATTCAGCCATTTTATCTTTTTAAAGCGATTTGTTTCTTTGAAGAAAGGTATACCCGAAAGCGAAACACCTGCACCAACAAGTAAAAAGTCAAAATTATTATAATTCGCCGTTTTAACAATCCCGGATTCAATATTGTCAGTTACCTTATATTCAGTATCAATAGGGATTTTAAGCGTCTCAGCTTCTTCTTTTATCGTTTTAAAACTATCTATCGCAAATTGTTCTCCATAAATTGGATTAGTATCGGTGCCTGGTGTAATGTGAAGGACAGTAACTGCCAACGAATTTTTAGTACCATCAAGCACTGTTTTTGCAACATCCAGTAATGCTTTTCCATTTTCGGGATTTCCGAGTGCGATTAATGCTTTGAAAATACCTTGTGTTTGTTGAATAATATACTCTTCCTCAATATCTTTCTCAGGGAAGATGCGGTTTATAATTGATAATGCCGGCGTGGTCATAAATGTGGTTACTAAAGCCATAATAACCAACATAACGAAAATTGGCGGGGGCAGAATTCGCATTTCATAACCTATGTTAAGCACAATAAGCTCCATCAAGCCCCGTGTATTCATTAGCACACCTATTGACAAACTATCTTTCCATGACTCACCCAAAATTTTTGCCGTAAACGCTCCTCCAACAAATTTACCGCCAATAGCAACAAGAATAAATAATCCGCATACAAACCATAAATGGGGTGTATTCAATAATCCAATCTTGGTATTCAGACCAGTTATAACAAAGAAAAGAGGCAAAAGTAAGGTAACAGAAACATCCTCAATTTTATCAATTATCAACTTACGAAAATTGGGCAATTGCGGCATAACAACACCAGCTAAAAATGCACCAAAAAGGGCATGAATCCCTATTAATTGTGTTAAAAATGAAGATACAATAAGAATCAACAGAATGAATGCAACGATACTTTTATTCAGCACTTCGCTGTTGCTGTAAATTTCGCCAACACGTTTTAAAAATGGACGAAGTATTACAAGCATGAAAAAAATATATAAAATAGAGAATCCAATAGTATAAAGCGAACTGATAAAACTCCCTGTTTTTGCTATGGCTATAACAGCTGCAAGAATACACCATGCTGTAACATCATCATTAGCAGCACTTGCAATGACCATTGTACCTAGATGTGTTTTGCTTAATCCCTTTTCTTGAACAATTCTTGCTAGCACAGGAAATGCAGTAATACTCATTGAAATACCTATAAATAAGGCAAATGAAAGAAAATCAGTGTGTGTGGCAGCAAATTCTTTATATACAAAAAACGCAAGCAACATCCCTAAAAAATAAGGTATCAGGATACTGGCATGACTAATAACGTAAGTTACACCAATACGCTGTTTCAATGCACCTATATTTAACTCCATACCAATGGTAAACATAAACAAAATAAGTCCAACTTGACTTAGAATTTTAAGATTGCCAAGGGAATTAACGGCAAATAAGAAATTAAAAACTTGTGGATAAAACAATCCAAGCAGAGAAGGTCCAAGTACAATTCCGGCTAATATTTCACCGATTACCATAGGTTGCCCAATTTTTTTGAATAACCAACCAAAAATACGTGACACCACAAGAATTGAAATAATTTGCAGCAAAAGCATCGAGGCTGGCTCTATCAGGTTATTGAGTAAAGATCCTTTAAATATATTAAAGCTAGAACCTATGGCAACTCTTTTAACTTCGTGTAAGCTTTTAAATGACTCGGCATTGGCAAAAAGTATATATGAAAACACAGCAAAAAGCGTCAGCATGATACTGTAAAAAAGCCATGTTTTGAGATGTGAGTTTTTCATAATTTTCTTAGAAAAAAGCCAACTATCTTCATATTTGATAGTTTTATATTTGATGATTGAACAATTGATTTGCCACTTTTCGATTACAAAGATAATTATTTTTTGAAATTTCTGATAAATCGCATTTATTAAACTTCAGGCAAACCAATAGATAATACTATTTTGTATATGTGATTTTTATTGATTTACTTTGCAAAAGTTTTTGTAATTATACATTTGGCAACTAAATTTGAATTTATTAACAAATAATATGACGGTCGGCATTGAATTTTGGGTTGGTTTTATAGGATTTGTGGCAATTATGTTATGCCTTGATTTATTTGTTTTTCATAAAACAGCTAAAGCAGTTGCTATGAAGGAAGCTCTTTCATGGAGCGCATTTTGGATTTTTTTAGCACTCATTTTTAATGTCGGGATTTTATATTTTTTAGGAAAAACTAAAGCTTTAGAGTTTTTGACGGGCTATTTGATTGAAGAATCGCTTAGTGTTGATAATCTTTTTGTGTTTATTCTTATTTTTGGATTTTTCAAAATTGAACCAAAATTTCAGCACAAAATATTATTCTGGGGCATAATAGGTGCCATTTTAATGCGAGCTGTATTTATTTTTGCCGGTGTTGCTCTGATTCATAGGTTTGATTGGATTATGTATTTATTTGGTGCGTTTTTGGTATACACCGGTGTTAAATTAGTGTTCGAAAAAGAAGATGCTGAATACAATCCCAGTGAAAATATTTTAATTCGAGGGTTCAAAAATGTTTTTCCTGTTACCGAAGATATGTCGAAACCGCAGTTTTTTGTTCGTAAAAACAAAATTCTTTATGCCACTCCATTTTTTATTGCATTGCTGGTTATTGAAGCCTCTGATTTAATTTTTGCTGTTGATTCTATTCCTGCCGTACTTTCAGTTTCTAAAGATCCATTTATCGTTTACACATCAAATATTTTTGCTATTTTGGGATTGCGGTCATTATATTTTGCTTTGAATGGTATAATGTCATATTTTCATTATTTAAAATATGCCCTGTCAGGGATTCTAACATTTATTGGTTTGAAGATGATTATAAATGAGGCTTCTGTAATGCTTCATTCTAACTTTATAATATCCAATTTTCTATCACTCGGTGTAATCATAGTTTTTTTAACTACTTCAATTGTACTTTCAGTGGTTTTAAAAAAGAATTAGAATCAATTTTACTTCAATTCAAGTTGACGTAATTTTGGATTAAATTTTGCGATAACTACAACTACTACTAATGTCATTATTCCTCCAAAAGCCACCGAAGGTACTAATCCCATTATTTTTGCCATTAGCCCCGACTCAAATGCTCCTAACTCATTTGATGAACCAATAAAAATACTATTTACTGATCCCACTCTTCCACGCATTTGCTCTGGAGTAACTAGCTGCAATATTGTTCCGCGTATAACAACGCTAACATTATCAAATAACCCACTAAGAATGAGCAGAGCCGCAGATAGCCAAAATAATGTGGAATACGCAAAACCAATCATGCATAAGCCAAAAGCAGCAACACAAATCAAAAGTAATTGTCCGCTTTTATTTAACGGCGGGCGAAACATGAGGAAAATTGACATGACAATAGAACCAATTGCAGGGCAAGATCGTAAAAAACCTAAGCCTTGAGGTCCAACATGCAAAATATCTGAAGCAAAAACAGGTAATAATGCTACAGCTCCACCAAACAATACGGCAAACATATCGAGCGAAAAAGCTCCTATTAATTCCGGAGATTTCAAAACAAATTGTATTCCTTCATTTATGCGGCTATACATATTTTGTGCTGAAGCTTGTTGTGAATAATCTTGCTTTTGTAATTTAATGCCATGTACAAATAAAAAAGAAATAAGATATATAAAAAAAACCGAAATATAAGCTACGTAAAAAGATGAAAATGCAAATATCAAACCACCCAATGCTGGACCTAATACAGCGGCAGTATGCCAATTGGTGCTATTCCAAATAGCTGCATTGGTGTAAAGCTCTTTTTTTACCATTTGTCCCAGCAATGCTGTATTGGCAGGCATTAATATTCCGCGTGACAGTCCAGTCAAAAAAACACTTATAAAAATTGGCCAAATCCCAAAACGAGCATAACAATGAAATGTATCAACACTATACAACGTTAAAATAGCTGACCCTGTCAACAAAAGTATAAGCGTAAACCGTACTATTTTTTTCTTATTCCATAAATCAACATAATGTCCGGCAAAAAGAGAAATAGAAACTTGTGGTACCACCTCAAATAATCCAATTAGACCAAGCCAAACTACGCTTTTAGTCAGTGAATAAATATGCCAACTCACTATAACAGATTGCATTAAAGTGGCTGTAGTCATAAAAAATCGGTAGCCAAGAAAGTATCTGAAATTGGAGTAATAAATTGCAGAAAAAGCATCACTCGAAAACAATTTTTTCATTTTTTTCTATTCTTTTAGTCCCAAAATTAATCAGATTTAGCAAACGAAAAACAGAGCTACCAATTGGTAACTCTGCTAAATTTTATGTTCATTATTTCTTACAAACTTTCCGTTGAAAACTTATAAATACACCATTCATCATATTTTCCATCTGGGCGTAAAAGCGAACTAGGAAAATGTGCTACATTAGGAGAATTTGGAAAACCCTGAGTTTCAAGGCAAATTGCATCCTGTCTATCATATTTTTTACTTTCTTTTCCAATCACATTTTCTACCCAATTAGCAGTGTAAACCTGAATTCCGGGTTGTGTTGTAAAAACTTCCATTTTCCGTCCGCTTAATGGCTCGTAAATATAACCAGCCAAAACACAATCGCCTTGTTGCTCTTTATTCAAACACCAGTTATTGTCAATACCCCATCCCGGAGCAAATTCGGCTGCATCGATTCGGCTTGCAATTAAAGTTGGGTTGCAAAAATCAAAAGCTGTTCCAATAACCGGCCTTATTTCGCCTGTTGGAGCAAATGATTCATCGAGTACGGTATAGAAATTAGCATTAATTTGAAGCAAATGATCTTTAACTGTACCATTTCCAGCACCTTTGAGGTTGAAATACGAATGATTTGTTAAGCCAATTACTGTTGCTTTGTCAGTTGTAGCTTCATAATGAATTTTTATTTCGTTTTCGTCACTCAAAATATATGTGCATGTAATACTTAAATTTCCCGGATAACCCTCTTCACCATCAACTGAAAAAAGTTCAAGGACCAACTCCTGTTGCGAAACAGACTTAACTGTCCATGTTTTTTCATTATAACCATGAATACCACCATGTAGCGAATTTGTACCATTATTTATTGGTAAGTTGTACTCAATTCCATCAATTTTAAATTTTCCATCTTTGATTCGGTTCGCAAAACGACCACAAACAGCTCCAAAGTAAATCTCCTTTTCTTTTACTTCTTCCAAAGTATCAAAAGCAAATACTACATCCTCAAATTTTCCATTTCTATCAGCCACTAATAATCGAATAATTTTAGCTCCATAGTTGGTTATTTCAACCGACATGCCATTCTTATTAAACAAAGTATATAGCGAAATAGGTTCATCATTCATTTCAAATTCTAATTCTTTTGCTGTTTTCATATTGAAATATATTTTAAGGGTTATTAGTTTATTTTTATATAGTAAAATACAATATTCATTTCAAACACAAAGATAAATTATTTTTTACTAGAACAACGTAGAAACACATAAAAAATCCAACCATTTACCAATAAAAAAGCCTCATACAATTTCTTG
>CAZEEB010000033.1:0-14573 GCA_964511245.1 uncultured Paludibacter sp. | reverse complement strand
TACACGGCTCTGAACACTCTTTCCCTACACGACGCTCTTCCGATCTCCTTATCTGGATATGTTTTCAAATGGATTGGTATATATGATTGATAGAATGCGAGGACAAAATATCTTTTCACATATTAATTTACTCAAAGGTGAACGTAGTTATTTATCTGAACTTGCAAGCGATTTGTTATAAAATTAAAGGGGCGAAGAAATTATTTACTTCGCCCCTTTAATTTTATTATTGAGTATTACTTCTGAACCAACACCCAAGCATCTGGAAAGCGTGTGGCGATATCTTTAATTTTAACATGCGCCAAATTATAATCATTAAAAGAAGCAATTAAAACACGGTACATGCTTTTTTCGTTAATTACTACGATAGCTTTATTTCCCTCTGCATTTAGAGATTTCTGTAAGCCTTGTGCATTAGCTTGTTTTGAAAAACTTCCAACCACAACATAATACTTGTTTTTTAAAGCATCTTTGTCGCCATCTACCAAACTAAAGTTTTCATTACGTACTTTTTCTGCTTCAACAACAGCAGGTGTAGCTACAGCAGCAGGTGTAACCGTTGTTTTAGGAGCTGACGCAGTAATTTTTGCACCTGCGGGGATTTCAGTCACTTTTTGTTTTGTTTTACAAGATGAAGTTGCAAGTACTACAACCGTTCCAACTAGAATAAATTTTAATGCTTTGTTCATGTTTTTAGTTTTTTAAACCTATATCTTCAAAGATTATAGGGATTTCGTTTATTTAAATAATTATTTCTTGAATTATACTGCAAAGATGATAAGAAAATTGCAGTTAAGCAAGAATCTTCTATTTTTTTGTAAAAAAAGTTAGCACTGTTCAAACAAAATAACAACAAATTACGTTTAAATAAAATAAAAAGTATTTTTCAAAACCATTATAAACATATAAAAACAGTAAATCATGAAATTTTCATTGCCTGAATTACCCTATGCACACAATGCACTTGAACCAATTATCAGCGAAAAAACAATTAGTTTCCATTATGGAAAACACCACCAGACCTATGTTACAAACCTGAATGGGTTAGTTGAAGGAACAGAATTTGCAGACGCTGACTTAGAAACAATTGTGAAAAAATCTGAAGGACCGATTTTTAATAATGCGGCACAAATTTGGAATCACAACTTTTACTTTCTATCATTAACTCCAACTAAAGGTTCACAACCCAGTGCGGCACTTGCAGCTGCTATTGATGCCGCTTTTGGTTCACTCGAGGCTTTTAAAGCGGAATTCAATAAATCAGCAATTACTGTATTTGGTTCAGGCTGGGCTTGGCTGGTAAAAGATGCCGATGCTAAATTATCTATTGCTAAAGAAAGTAATGCCGGCAATCCATTAACCCGCGGTTTGATTCCATTGTTGACATTTGATGTTTGGGAACATGCTTACTATATTGATTATCAAAATCGTAGAGCTGATTATGTAGCTGCACTTTGGGATTTGGTTGATTGGAACGCAGTTTCTGAAAGATATTAAGATATTTGACCTGGTTAATTACAGGCTGATTTACGAATAAAGTAAATCAGCCTGTTTTTTATTCGCAAAATCGAAGAGTTTATTGAATCATTAATAAAATTAAGAACTGAAAATCAAACCTTAAAATAGTTAATTTAAACACTGATATTGGGAAATTTTAGTTCAAAATAGACCAAAGACCATTAAAATCAGTATTTTTTTTAATTTATCGCATGAAAAATAGGATAATTATTTTGTATTTATCCTTAAATGATTATATTTGCAGGACATATTCCGACTGAAATAAAGCAGTCGATTAATAACAACATCTAAAAATTATTTGAAAAATGCAAGAATTAGTAGAAAAAATCAAAGCCGAATGTGCAGCATTTGCAAAAGATGCAGATTTGCAAGTTGAAAAAGGTAACAAAGCAGCAGGAACTCGTGCTCGTAAAAGCTCTTTGGATCTAGAAAAATTACTGAAAGAATTCAGAAAAGTATCTATTGGAGCATCAAAATAATTATGCTTGAATAACTACAATTTTAAAAAAGCTTTCCTCGAAAAAAGGAAAGCTTTTTTTATAATTGCT
This sequence comes from uncultured Paludibacter sp., assembly GCA_964511245.1. Taxonomy (GTDB): domain Bacteria; phylum Bacteroidota; class Bacteroidia; order Bacteroidales; family Paludibacteraceae; genus Paludibacter. The sequence goes on along the minus strand of CAZEEB010000033.1, from coordinate 12,507 downwards.
TTGTATCAGCTATTTTTTCAACTTCAAAAGCTTTTCAATTTTAGCTTTAAAGCTGGAATTTTCCATAAATCCTGTAAAATTTTCGGCACCTGGACCAAACGAATAAACAGGTACAGGTACGCCTGAATGATTTTTAGAGCTAAATGATACTTTCATTTTTTCATTAGCAAATTTTCCATCTAATATAGTCAAGCCACCTGTTTCATGGTCGGCAGTTATAATTACAAGCGTGTTTCCATCTTTCTTTGCAAAATCGAGCACCCTGCCAATAGTTTGATCAAAGTCAAGAACTTCTTTTATAAGTTGCTGGTAATTATTATCATGACAAGCCCAATCAATTTGTGAGCCTTCCACCATTAAAAAGAAGCCTTTTTTGTTCGTATTCAAAATGCTTAAGGCTGATTGAGTTGCATCGGGCAACATGGTGCCACGCTCGGGCATTCCGGGATTTTGATCATCGTACAGAAAACCAGCCAGTTTACCCCTTGTTGTTGCTTTAACCTCATTCAGATTATAGGCAATTTTATAGTTCTTTGATTTCAGCTCGGCTGTCAGGTTTCTGGTATCGGTTCGTTCTTCAAAATACTTCCTTCCGCCACCAATAAAAACATCTATTGGAGTTTTCAAGAAATCGGTTGCTATTTCTTCATTCATTTCCCTGTTTATTTGGTGAGCTATGTATGAAGCCGGGGTAGCATGAGTTAATGCACAAGCAACCACTATTCCGGTAGCCATTTTATTCTTAGAAGCCTCTTCCAATATAGACTGTACCGCCACAGAATCCGGTCCCATTCCAATCATGTGATTTCTGGTTTTTACACCACAAGCCAATGCTGTACCACCAGCACCAGAGTCGGTTGTGAAATTATCAGAGGAATAGGTTTTTGATAATCCGGTAAATGTGCATCGTTCAATTTGCAAGCTATTGCCATTAGCTACCATTCCGGCATAGATTTGAGCAAGCCCCATACCGTCGCCAATCATAAATATCACATTTTTAGGCAATTTTTGTGAAAAAGTACTCTGCGTAAAAATAAGGAATAGAAATACAGAAAGGCTAAAATAGTTTTTTGAGTTCATTGGTTTATGAATTAATGATTATTCAGCCGACAATGCTTTGGAAATACCAAGTAATTCGGCTTTTATTTTTTTTAAACGTTCAACTAGCTCTTGTTGTTTAGCGATACTATCTTTTTTCTGACCTAATTTTTGCTTTGCTCCGGTCAACGTAAGGTTTTGCTCTGTGGTAAGGAAAATTATTTGCTTTATTATCTGAATATCTTCAGGCGTATAAAAACGAGTACCTTTATCATTTCGTTTTGGCTTTAGTTGCTTAAACTCTTTTTCCCAAAAACGCAAATTAGATTGATTTACATCGAACATGCTAGCTACTTCAGAAATAGAATAGTAAAGTTTTTCCATAACTTCGAATAATTAATTCGGTTAATTATTTTATTATTTTAAGCGTTTGTCCTTTTTTAAGTTTTGAACCTTTTATATTATTCCAACTCTTAAGTTTTTTAACCGAAATACCATATTTAGCTGCCACCGAACTCAAGGTTTGACCTGATTTTACTTTGTGATAAATTACTTTGCCCGTACCACCCGGAATTATACCTTCAGAAGCTTGCTGAACTTCTATTTGACTTCGACGATTATTAATAAGTTCATCGGTTTTATAAGCCGAAATTTCATCAATTTTCTGAATAAATGAGTTGGCATAATTTAAGGGCAAACACAAAGCATAAGGCTTTATATCTCCCGGAATTATATCCTTTCGGTATTGAGCATTTAAAAGCCTTATTTCTTCAATTGGTAGGTTCAAAACAGAAGCTATTTGTGCCAAATGAATGCGCCGTCTTACCATTACCGTATCGGTAATTGATGGCATACTAACAGTGGCTGCACATAAATTATGTTCAGTAGCATAATGCATTGCGTAGTTTGCTGCCACAAAAACAGGCACATAGCCTCTGGTTTCTTTCGGTAAATAGGAATAAATTGCCCAATAATCACGCTTTCCGCCCGAACGGCGCATGGCTTTACTAATATTACCCGGACCACAATTATACGATGCAATTACCAAATTCCAATCTCCGTAAATACTGTATAAATCCTTCAAAAAATGAGCAGCAGCATTTGTGGCTTTTACAGGTGATAATCGTTCATCAACCAGACTGTTTATTTCCAATCCATACATTCGTCCCGTTCCAATCATTAGTTGCCATAAGCCGGCTGCACCCATGCGCGAAACAATAGTAGTATTCAGCGCTGATTCAATAATTGAAAGATATTTCAGTTCGAGAGGCAGGTTATTAGCACCCAAAACCTGTTCGAAAAGTGGAAAATAATAATTACTCATTCCCAGCATATACTCAACTTGCCTTCTTTTTTTAATGGTATATAAATCAATGTACGACCGAACAACTGAATTGTAAGGCATTTCCATCAAACATGGCATTTTTGATAATCGTTGTTTGTATATAGAATCTGCAATCACTTCAACATCGGAAGCCGAAGTACAATTTGGACGTATTGCACGGCGTATTATCCATGATTGCAACATATAATCAAGTGTATTATCAAATTCGGCAGGCACCGTAAGTGTTGAATCAGAAATTAATCCAACATCTTTGTTGGAAAGCTTTTTTTGTTGTGAGAAAGCAGATGAAATACTTAACAAAAACAAGAACAAAATACAATATGTGACATTTCTAATATTCATATTTAAATAATGACTGATTTTTGTTAACGCAAACGAATGCTGCATTGCATACCTAAAGCACCAGAACTGCCAGAACCATGTTGGAGTAAAGCAGGCTGTAAATGCAACGATAAATTCGGACTTATATCAAAGTCGTACAATTGAGCATCAACATAAGCATCGACAATAGTAAGTGCATAAAATGCAACGGTAGCAATTATACTTAAATCTTTATATCTTCTGAACACATCTTGTTTAGATTTCAAGGTAGAAGTAAAAACGGATATACCTCCATAAGAATCAACGGTGCGTCCCGAAGGAATAAGTTGCAAAAATGAATTTGTAGTAGGGTCAGTATCAGTAATATCCTTGTATGCAGTCAGGTAGGTTTGATAGGTTGAACTGTTCCACGATATTGCATACGCACATCCTAAAAATCCGCCATAAACTATTGGTAATTTCCAATACTTTCTATTCAAAATTTGCCCGTAACCCGGAATTATGGCAGCCATCCAAACCACACGAATTGGATCAGGTTTAAAGTTTTTAAGCCTCAATGAATCATTGATTAATTGTCTATTGTTGGAAAAATCAGTTTTAGAAAAACCCAGATTAATACTGTCATGCTGCATGTTCGCCCTTTTACTTTCGTTCTGAGCCTGAGCACAATAAGAAAGAAGAATAAATAAAAAAGCAGCTAGGTATTTCATTTGTTTAACACAATAAAAATCACTGAATTTTATCAAACAAATCCATTATTCTTGACAATTCCATGTCGTTGGCAAATGGAATTATTATCTTTCCCTTGCCATCGGGATTGCAACTAAATTGAACTTTAGCATCAAATACCTGTGACAATTGCATTTGTAATTGTTCAAATTCAGGCAGCTTTTTAATGGGATTATCCTGATTTGGAGTTTTTGTTTTTATATCAAAACTACCTGTATCGCTAAATTGTCGAACAAGTTCTTCAACCTTACGAACCGAAAACTCATTTTTCAGAATCAATTCATACAATTGCAATTGAGCAGCAGGATCAGTCAATCCAAGAATTGCACGGGCATGACCCATATCAATTTTTTTATCTTTTATTCCCATTTGAATTTCAGCCGGTAGTCGCAACAAACGCAAATAGTTGGCAATAGTAGCTCGTTTTTTTCCTACACGGTCGCTCAATCGCTCTTGTGTAAGCTTATATTCTTCCATCAATCGATAAAATGTAAGAGCTATTTCAATGGCATTTAAATCTTCACGTTGAATATTTTCAATAAGTGCCATTTCCATTACTTGCTCATCGGCAGCTGTTTTTACATAAGCCGGAATGGATTTTAATCCTACAAGTTTCGAAGCTCTGAATCTTCGCTCACCGGCAATTATCAGGTAGGTGCCGTCATCATTTTTGCGTAAAGTAATGGGCGATATTACCCCTAACTCCCGAATTGAAGTTGCTAATTCAGTTAATGCATCTTCGTCGAAATGTGAGCGTGGCTGATTTGGATTTGCAAAAATCAAATCCAATTCCACTTCATTTATTGAAGATGAACCACCTGTACTAATGTTTTCAGTATCAATTAATGCACCTAAGCCTTTTCCTAAACCTGTAATATGTTTTGCCATTGTTTCTAATTTTCTATTTCAATTACCTTTTCTATATTGCAATTATTAAATTGACAACTATTTTTCATTTTTAGCAATAAGTTCTTTCGCTAAATCCATATAATTAGTTGAACCTTTAGAATCTGCATCATAAAGTAAAACAGGTTTTCCATGACTTGGAGCTTCACTAAGTCGAACATTGCGAGTTATAACAGCTTCAAACACCATGCCTTGAAAATGTTTTTTCACTTCGGCATAAACTTGATTTGCCAAACGTAAGCGATTATCATACATTGTCAGCAAAAAACCCTCAATTTCGAGTGTTGTATTCAGTTTGCTTTTGATAATTTTGATTGTATTCAGTAATTTGCTAATTCCCTCCAAAGCAAAATACTCGCACTGAACTGGAATAATTACCGAATCGGAAGCCGTTAAGGCATTTACAGTTATTAAACCCAAGGATGGCGAACAATCAATTAACAAATAATCGTAAAGCGGCTTCAATGGTTCCAGTATGTTTTTCATTACTTTTTCACGATTATCCATATTCAACATCTCTATTTCGGCTCCAACTAAATCAATGTGCGAAGGCAAAACAAATAAATTTTCTACTTCGGTAGGATGAATTGCCTGTATAGGTGGTACATTGTCAATTAAACATTCATAAATTGTAAATTCTAACACTCGAATATCGATACCCAGTCCGGATGATGCATTAGCCTGTGGATCAGCATCGACCAACAATACTTTTTTTCCAAGCGATGCAAGTGAAGCTGCTAAATTTATGGCTGTTGTGGTTTTTCCAACTCCACCTTTTTGGTTTGCTAACGAAATTATTTTGCCCATATTTCGAATCTATTATTTTAAATATTAACTAAAAATGACTGCTTATATTTTCAGAGATTTTTAAATGTTAATAAGCTGAATCTCAAACAATTCAGCTCAATTACTGTATTTTTTTACTGAATGGCAAAGATAATAAAATTAATCCAAGCATTCAACTTGCTTTCATAACCAGAATCACAAATAAGGTTATTAAAACGAAAAACGAAAATAATTATTGTTGATAATCAATCATATAAATCTAAATTTAATGTATAAACAAGCAGCTTGATTCATGCTAATTTAATGCTATTGAAACTTAAAATTCAATTCACTTTGAAAAAATGTTTATCTTTGCAAGTCAGATAGTCTGTTTTAGGTTTTTTCTAACATTGGACTTCGGCATTTAACTTTCTTGATTTAAAAATCCAACATGTTTCTAAAAAAATACAAGAATTTTGTCTTTCTGTCTCTATTAATTATACTTGTGTGTATTTCTTATTTTTATCATTTCAGAATAGACCTAACTTCGGATAAGCGCTACAGTATTTCTGTGCAAACAAAAAATTTAATTTCTAAAATTGATAAACCGATTCAGGTAATTGTTTATTTGGACGGTGATTTAAATCCGGGCTTTCAAAGACTAAAAAAATCAACAGTTGAATTACTTGAAGAACTTTCATTCTTTTCAGGTGAACGTTTTCAAATACAATTTATAAATCCTTCGCTTGCAGAATCTAATGAGCAACGTGAAAAGCAACAAGCAGAGCTGGAAACCGCCGGATTTACCCCAACCGCTGTATATGAGCACGATAAAGAAGGTAAATCCATTCAAAAAATCATTTTTCCCTGGATTGAAATACAGTATAATGGAAAAAAAGTTCCGGTATGTTTGCTTAAAAATATTCGTGGAAACACGGGCGAAGAGAATTTAAATATTTCCATCGAAAATTTGGAATTTGAAATTATAGATGCTATACGGAGGTTGCTAAACACGAATGTTTCCAAAATAGCCTTTGTAGAAGGACATGGCGAACTTTCAGAATCTCAAACATTTGACATTAGTAAATCTTTAAGTCGTTATTTCCAAATTGACCGTGGTGTTTTGGGTGCAAATGCCGCAGTGCTTGAAAACTATAAAGTAATTATTATTGCCAAACCCACTAAAGCATTCAACGAATCGGAAAAATTTATTATCGACCAGTATATTATGCATGGTGGCAGTGTTTTATGGTTGATTGATGGAGTCCGAGTTTCGAAAGAAAATCTCTCTGTATCAGGTCTTTCGCCAGCTATGGAAATGGATTTAAACTTAAGCGACCAGCTTTTCAGGTATGGAGTTCGTATCAACCCCGTACTGCTTCAGGATGTGCAATGTGCATCCATACCAGTAAATATTGCTCCGGCAGGCGCAAATCCACAGTTTGAGCCTTCGCCCTGGTATTTTGCTCCACTTTTACTTACTTCGCCTGAACATCCGGTTACCCGAAATATTACCGAAGTACATGCTGAATTTTGCTCAGGAATTGATTTGGTTGGCGAAAATAAAAAAGTGAATTACAGTTTATTACTGGCAACTTCGGATAATACACATATAGTTGGAACACCAACGACAATTGATATCAGTCAAAAATTGATCCCTACGGACAAAACATATTTCAACGCAAGTTATATACCTGTAGCAGTGGTCATGGAAGGTATTTTCGAGTCAAATTTTGCAAACAGAATGATTCCGAAAGGATTATCAAATGTATTGCCACTTAGAAAACAGAGTTTTAAAACCCGTCAAATAGTGGTTGCCAATGGAGATATTATTCGAAATGAAACTTCTACAAAAGATAGCTTAAGCATTCCGCTTGGATTTGACAAGTATATGAACCAACAGTTTGGAAATAAAGATTTTATACAAAATGCAGTGCTTTACCTTGCAGATAATGATGGTTGGATGCAACTTCGAAACAGGGACTTGAAACTTCGATTACTAAATAAAAAAATAATTATCGAAGACAGACTGACTTGGCAATTGATAAATATACTGATTCCAATTGGTTTAATACTTATTATTGGACTTGGGTATCAGATGATTAGAAAGCGAAAATATACTCGATAAAAACATTCAAATTTGAACATGTAATCGGGCTGAAAAAACATTTACCGGACCCTGCCTGTCAATATTATAACCCGGATTTAGAATTAACTGATATGTTCCGCCTAAAGTAATGGCCGGACTTATTTCAAAATTATAATAAAGCTCAGCAACTTGCTCAAGTCCGTAATTAAGATTTCCATCGCCTAACATAAAACCTTTGCCACCAGCTTTTAGATATGTCCGATGTGATTCAGACAAACCTGATATTACCATTGCCAAGCCTACATTATCATTCTGTCGTTTCCAATAATTTCCATTCAAATTTAATCCGACACTCAGACTTTGATCAATTTCAGTAAAAGCCCAAGTTTCATTGTTTCCATCATTCCAACTTGCTTTAAGAAAAAAACCTAAATCTTTTGTAATATCTTGTTCAGCATTAATTCCAAAACCATATTTTGTATTTCCATATTTCTCAACGCTATGAATGTCGGGATTAGTTGGACTCATTAATAAGGCGTCATGATAATTTCCCATATTGCCGGTAGTGAAAAAACCGAGTAAACGAACAGCGCCATTCTGATTAGCAATTTTATAGCTATGTGTAAACTCCAATGTATGTGAATGTGCCTGAAACACATTCCAGTTCATAATACCACCATTGGCAGTAGTTGGAATCAATGAAAATGCATAACGAAGTTCATCAAACGGAAGAACATATTCCAATACAAAACTTGGAGTATAGCCACGTGTATTAGCAGGATAATCCCATGCAGCATTACTCATTAAACCCCAACTCATAAACTGAGTTCGTGGGTCGTGACTGAATTTATTATTGTCGAAACGGTCGGATATGGCAATTTTACCCAATGTAAATGCCAAATAACTCATTGGCATCTTGCCGGCAAGTTGATTGAGATTACTCTCTTGAGAATTAAAATCCTTGCTTAATGAAAAAAACTGAGTGAAATATAAGCGTGCAAGGTAAATATTAGGAGCCGGATCGCCAATCCGAAAAGTTTCGCCATTGGTTGAGGCTGCAACTCCCAAAGCACCACTTAATCCTGAACCACCGGCTATTTCGGGATTAACAAATATACTTGCACCATTCCACAACCTTGCACCTAGGTAGAGTGTAGACGTTATTGAGGTTTGACTTTCAGGCTGAATACTTAAACTGTTATCACCCGAATATTTTGCGCTAAACCCAAGTTTATTCTGATTAATAATGGTTGTTTGGGCATGAAAACTAAATAGCTGATATTGATATAAAATACTGTCCTTTTGTTGCGATTTTAACATTGCAGGTAAGCAACATAAAATACAAAATAAAGAAATAATTTTGAAAAAGAACTTTTTATAGGTTTTTGTCATCTGAATAGTTCTTAATAAAAATTAACGAAAAACCAGCCCAATGTAAATTGTCTGCTAATAAATTGTTTTTAAGAAATTCCGGGATTACATTTTCAAAGTGCAAAGCTAATCAATTTTTTACTAATTGATTAAAAAAACATAGCTCTTAGAGAATGCTAAAAGCTATGTACTATTTTTATAACTACAACATTTCCAGCGGTTTATTTTCATGAATACTTCCCACATTACGATATGCCCAGGCAAAAATAAGTGGAAACACTAACAACGAAAAAAACATTGCAAAAATTATTCCGCCAATTACCACCCGAGCAAGCGGTTGAGCACTCTCAGACCCTATTCCGTGTGAAATGGCTGCCGGTAACAATCCGATGGCTGCCATCAGTGCAGTCATCATTACCGGACGAATCATGGTGCGTACTCCCTGACTAATGGAAATCTGCAACAGGTTTTTCTGACCTTTCAGCAATTCAAAATTATCTTTAAAAGCACTGATTAGCAATACACCACTGAGGATACAAATCCCAAACAAGGCGATAAACCCGATTCCGGCCGAAATACTGAAATTTGTTCCTGTGGCAAACAGCATGGCAATACCGCCCACAATGGCAAACGGTACATTCAGAAATACCAGTCCGGCATCCTTCATGTTTCCGAACATAGCGAAAAGCAATACGAAAATCAGTATCAGACTAAGCGGAACAACTTGTGCCAGCCGTTTTTCGGCACGTTGTTGGTTTTCAAAATCACCCTGCCAAATAATATCATAGCCATTTTTGAGTTTTACCGCTTTGGCAACTTTTGCCTGCGCTTCAGCCACGGCGCTTCCCATATCGCGGTTACGCACAGAGAATTTTACCACCGAATAACGGCGATTGGCATCTCGGAAAATCAGACAGGGTCCTGTTTTCATCGTTATATCAGCAATTTCGTGAATCGGCACTTTCGAGCCGTTGGAAGTTGGAATCATCAGGTTTCCAATCTTGTCGGAAGTATTACGGAATTGTTCGGGGAAGCGAATGCGGATATCGTATTTCTGAACCCCCTCGTAAAGCATGGTAGCTGCTTTTCCACCAATAGCCATTTCAATAACAGCATTGGCATCGGCGGTAGAAACCCCATAAAACGCCATTCGTTGTTGATTCAATTCAATATCCAATTCGGGTTGACCAATGTTTTTTATTACACCCAAATCTGCAAGTCCGTGTACGGATTTCATGACACTGTACACTTCGTTGGCTTTTTGTTCCATATAATTCAGCGAATCGCCAAAAATCTTCACACAAATAGAGCCTTTAACCCCTGATACTGCTTCTTCGATATTATCTGAAATCGGCTGCGAAAAGTTCAAATCCACACCCGGAATAAAAGCCAGCTTCTTTGTCATTTGGTCAATCAACTCATCTTTAGTGATTTTTGGTTTCCAGTCTTCCTGCGGGTATAGCTGGATATTGAATTCGTTGTTGTAAAATCCTGTCACATCCGTACCATCGTCAGGTCGTCCGGTTTGGCAAATTATATTTTGTACCTGCGGAAATTGCTTCATGGCAGACCGTACCTGTTTGGATACTTCAATGGATTTATCCAGCGAAGCGGAATACGGCAATTGTACACGCAGGTAAATAGAACCTTCGTCCAATTCGGGGATAAACTCCGAACCTAAAAATTTAAAGGCAAACAAGCCTACAACAATGATAACCGAAGCTACAATCAGAGTGGTTTTTTTGTGGTGGTACGTGAAATCAAAGCCTTTCATCAGCTTTTCGGTGAGGTAATGCAACACCGGATTGTGTTTTTCCTTCACATCTTTGTTGAGAAGCAGGCGTATAAGTACCGGAACAAGCGTCAGGGTGGTAATTAATGCACCAAGCAGGGCAAATCCGAGTGTAAATGCCAGTGGAGAGAACATTTTTCCTTCCACTTTCTGAAAAGCAAAAATGGGCAATAAACCACTGATTATAATAAGTTTGGAAAAGAAAATGGCCTTCGCCAGTCGCGCTCCGTCTTTTCTAATCAAGCCCTTTTTGGTCATTTTGTTGAAGCGTTCCATGCCCACTTCCCGGGCTTTACGGTCGAGTACCACGAAGAGTCCCTCAACCATGACGACCGCCCCATCAATTATTATCCCGAAATCGACTGCACCTAATGAAAGCAGATTGGCACTCATTCCCATAAGGTTCAGGCATATAAAGGCAAACAACAAAGCCAGCGGAATGACAATGGAAACGATAAGTGTGGTTCGCCAATTGAACATAAACAGCGAAATAAGTAAGGTAACCAGCAAAATACCTTCAAACAAATTGTGTAAAACAGTGCTGGAAGCGTAATTAATCAGATTTTCACGGTTATAAAACGTGACTATTTTAGTGTCCTTAGGCAAAACACGCTTATTGATATCTTCAATTTTGGCTTTCACAGCATCAATTACCTGCGAAGGATTTTCGCCTTTACGCATAATTACTATACCTTCAACCACATCTTCTTCATCCGTTACTGAGCGCTTTCCTTTTTTATCAAAAACAGCATCCGAACGGGAAGCCAAACCCAATCGGGGTAAATTAGAAACTTCCACTTCGGCCACATCTTTCACCAGCACCGGAATTCCACTTATATTCTGAACCACCACGTTTTTTATCTCGTTGATATTGTTCAGCAAACCTATACCACGCACTACATAAGCCTGATTATTTTTATTGATAATATCTCCACCAATGTTTACATTACTCTTATTTACAGCCGTATAGAGGTCCAAAGCCGAAATTCCAAGGGTAGCCAGTTTTTCGGGATTAGCCTGAATTTCGTAGGTTTTTACTTTTCCACCAAAGCTCACTAAATCGGCTACACCCGGTACAGCACGAATCTGACGATCAATAACCCAATCCTGTAGAGTTTTGAGTTCACGAGGACCACGAAAAGTGCTTCTGAGCGTGTAACGAAATAGTTCGCCTGTAGGTCCGGTAGGAGGCTGTACAGAAGGCTGAATACCTTCCGGCAAATCAGCATTGGCAAGTAAATTAGTTACCTGCGAGCGTGCATCTTTATCCATCACTCCATCATCAAAAACGAGTTTTATAAACGATAGTCCAAAAATGCTGGTAGACCGCAAACTCACCTTTTTTTGCACCGGATTGAGCGCGATTTCAATGGGGGTAGTTACAAATTTTTCAACCTCCTCAGCGCTTCTGCCCGGCCATTGGGTAATGACACTGATTTCGGTATTGGTTACATCCGGAAATGCTTCGATAGGCATGCTTACAAACGTAATTACTCCGGCAATCAGCAACAAAGCAGTTGCAAAAAGTATGAAATAATAGTTCTGAAGCGAAAAGGCTATCAGATTTTTTAAAAGCTTATTCATAATCTAACTGATTGTTTTTTTAATTATTTAAAGCATCATAAATCAAAATAGTCTGCGAAGCAATAACCTTATCGCCGGGTTTTATATCACCGGTTACAAACGTTCTGGAATCTACGGTATTGATAACCTGAACCGGAACAATTTTTATATCTGAATTATTGCGATAAACAAGTACATAATTCTGACTATGATCAAAAATCACAGCCGTAGAAGCAACACACAATGCTTGTTTGTTTTCCTGATTGGTAACTTTCACATTGGCAAACATTTCAGGTTTAAGCTGATAACCCGGATTAGGCAAAACCACGCGCACTTTCATTACCTTATTGGTCGGGTCGAGCACATTCATAATTTTATCCACTTTGCCATGAAAAATCTTATCGGTATAAGAAAGAGTCGTTACATCCACTTCGTCGTTGAGGTGAATCTGGCTGATATTCGATTCGTACACATTGGCAATTATCCACACGTTTTTCAAATCGGAAATAGTGAACAGATTCGTACCATTATCACCACGAATTGACATGTTGTTGGTAACCAGTTTTTCTACCACAAAACCACTTATCG
>CAZEEB010000032.1:0-14620 GCA_964511245.1 uncultured Paludibacter sp. | reverse complement strand
AGAATGCTTTGGGCGAAAATGTTATCATACAATCAATTGGAGCAAGTTCAGGAGTAGTGGTTGCCGGTGCTATTTTCACACTTCCTGCTCTGTATATTTTGCAGGCAAAATATCCTGAAATTACAGTAAGTTTTATGCAGGTTTTTCTAAGTTCGCTTTTAGGTGGTGTTTTGGGAATTTTGTTTTTGATACCATTTCGTAAATATTTTGTTTCGGATATGCATGGAAAGTACCCCTTTCCGGAAGCCACAGCCACAACTCAGGTATTGGTTTCGGGCGAAAAGGGAGGCGATCAGGCCAAACCTTTAATTATGGCGGGTATTATTGGAGGTTTATTCGATTTTTTTATTGCTACTTTTGGTTCATGGGCTGAAACCTTTAGCTCGCGCGTGATACCATTCGGAACAGAATTAGCCGATAAAGTGAAAATGGTTTTTAAAATCAATGTTGGTGCTGCTGTTCTGGGTTTAGGATATATTGTTGGATTAAAATATGCTGCTATAATTTGTGCCGGTTCGGCACTGGTTTGGTTTGTGATTGTGCCTGTTTTACCGCTTTTGGATGAAAATATAATTCGGGTTTTGAATCCTGCATTTAATGGCGGAGGATTGTCAGTTTTAACACCTGAAGTTATTTTTAAAACTTTTGCACGTCATATTGGCATTGGAGGAATTGCAATGGCAGGTATTATCGGTATTATCAAATCCCGAAATATAATAAAAAGCGCTGTTGGACTTGCTTCTACCGAATTTAAAGGAAAATCAAGTGCTGTGAATAATCAAATTAAGCGAACTCAGCGTGATATTTCCATGAAAATTGTAGTTATAGGAGTTATAATTGCACTTGCTGCTACTTTTATTTTCTTTTATTTTGGAGTGGTTCATGATTTATTACATGCCGTTGTGGGCATACTTGTTGTTGCTGTAATTGCGTTTCTTTTCACAACTGTAGCAGCCAACGCAATTGCCATTGTGGGAACAAATCCGGTATCCGGTATGACGTTAATGACCTTAATTTTAGCATCTGTCATAATGGTGGCAGTCGGTTTAAAAGGAACAACCGGCATGGTTGCGGCTTTGGTAATTGGCGGTGTAGTTTGCACTGCATTATCTATGGCAGGTGGTTTTATAACCGATTTGAAAATTGGATATTGGATAGGTACCACACCCGCAAAACAAGAAACATGGAAATTTTTGGGTACATTGGTTTCGGCAGCTACAGTTGGGGGTGTGATCATGATTTTAAATAAAACCTATGGATTTACCGGCGAAGGTTCGTTAGTAGCCCCACAAGCCAATGCAATGGCAGCCGTAATTGAACCTTTAATGTCGGGGGTTGGTGCTCCATGGTATTTATATGCTGTTGGTGGAGGGATATCAATTGTTTTAACTTATTTTAGAATACCTGCATTGGCATTTGCATTGGGTATGTTTATACCTTTAGAATTAAATACACCATTATTGGTTGGTGGAGCTATAAGTTGGTATGTGTCAACACGTAGCAGTGATAAATTGTTAAATCAAGTTCGTCAGGAAAAAGGAACTTTACTTGCTTCGGGATTTATAGCCGGTGGTGCTTTAATGGGCGTGGTAAGTGCCGCCATAAGGTTTGGAGGAATAAATTTAATGAATGAAAAATGGGTTGAAAGTGCTGGAGCTGAATGGCTTGCATTGCTAATGTATGCTGCAGTTATTGGATATTTCGTTTGGGATAGCTTGCGTGCAAAAATAGAGAAATAAAATACTGCAAACCATTTTAAATCAGATATATTTATAATCTTTTATAACATAAAATGAAAAAAAACAGATTCAAACTTTTTTGCTTATTGAGTCTGATTCAGCTTATTGCATTTGCAAATAAACCATTTCAGTTTGCACTTTTTACCGATATGCATATTAGTGTATCCAAACCACAAAATGCAGAAGATTTGAAACTGGCAATTAATGAAGTAAATGCCAATAAAGCAATTCGTTTTGTGCTTATTGCAGGCGATGATACCGATAAAGGTGATTCTATTTCGCTTGAAAAAACAAAAAGTTTATTATCGGCACTGCGTATGCCATATTATATCACTTCTGGTAATCACGATACAGGAGGCGGAAAACTTGGTTCAAGCTTATTTAAAAAGATTTTAGGTAATGATAAATTTTCTTTTAGAACCGAAGGCTATCAATTTATTGGATTTCCTAGTGGGCCAATTGCCGGAACATCCATAGGTCAGATTGCTGAAGAAGATAAATATTTTTTGACAGAAGAATTGAGTAAAAATAGTAAAATCCCATCCTTTTTGATAACGCATTATCCATTGCTAGAAGGCGATATTGTTAATCCCAATGATTTTATTCGGGATTTAAAAAAATACTCAGTTATTGCAGTTTTAGGAGGTCATTATCACAGAAATGCCATTTTTAATTATGATGGAATTTACGGCATTATAAACCGTTCAATTTTACGTTCTAACGACATTGTTGGCGGTTACTCAATTTTTGAAATTTCCGATTCTATTCAGGTTTCTGAAAAATGTATTGGTCGGACAAAAAACAAATGGTTAGACTTAGGCATTTATCCTCACAATATCAACTAAAAAACAGTTTAATTTATAAATTTTTAAAAATTAACTTTATGCAATTAAATAAAATTGCTCAGATTTTAGGATTAAACTACGCTGATATACCATCAAATGAAATAAATTGGTTGCTAACAGATAGCCGTACATTATCATTCCCAACAGAAAGTTTGTTTTTTGCCATCCGCACTGCTCGAAACGATGGACATAATTACATCTTTGAATTGTATGAAAAAAATCTGCGTCATTTTGTTGTAAATGAGATACATCCTGATTATAAAAAACTAAATAATGCTGTTTTTTTACTTGTACCTGATAGCTTACTAGCTTTACAAACTTTAGCTGCATACCATCGCTCTACATTTCAAGTACCTGTGATAGGTATTTCGGGTAGTAATGGCAAGACTGTGGTAAAAGAATGGTTGTATCAACTGCTGCATACCGATTATAATATTACCCGCTCGCCTCGAAGTTATAATTCTCAAATTGGAGTACCTCTTTCGGTTTGGTCGATGAGCCAACAAACTCAATTGGGCATTTTTGAAGCCGGAATTTCGAAAATGGATGAAATGCTTCATTTAGAACCAATTATCCAACCAACTATTGGGATATTCACAAACCTTGGTGAAGCACATCAAGAAAATTTTATTGGACTAAAACAAAAGTGTGAAGAAAAGCTTAAGCTTTTTGTAAATGCTAAAACTCTTATATATTGCGCTGATAATAAGCTTATTGAAATATCCATTGCACAATCTGGATTTTGCGGAAAGCATCTTTCGTGGGGAAGGTCTGATAGTGCATATATTCGGTTACTTGTAATTAACAAATCACAGTTTTATAGCAGTATTGAAATTCGGTATTTGAACAAAGATTTGAAATTTAAAATTCCATTTATAGATGATGCTTCGATTGAAAATGCACTTCATTGCATAACCTTGATGTTGTATTTAGAAATTGATGTTGCTGAAATTAACAGAAGATTATCCTTACTCGAAGCGGTGGCTATGCGTTTGGAAGTAAAAGAAGGTGTGCGTGATTGTTTGATAATAAACGATAGCTATAATTCAGATTTAAATTCTTTGGGAATTGCTATTGATTTTTTAAATCAACAAACCAATACAAAAAATTTGACTAAAACGCTTATTTTATCAGATATTTTGCAAAGCGGACTAAAATCATCCGACCTATATATTTCCGTTTCCAAATTAATACAGAATAAAGAAATTCAACAAATAATTGGTATCGGTTTGGAAATTTCAAAACAAGCAGATAAATTCAGAAATATAAAAAAGACTTTTTACGAAACAACTGAAGATTTTCTTAAATCAAAACAAATCAGGGAATTTAAAAACGAAATAATCCTGCTAAAAGGTTCGCGGGCATTTCAGTTCGAAAGTATATCGGAGAAATTGGAATTAATTGCACACGAAACTGTGCTGGAAGTTAATTTAAATGCATTGGTCGAAAATTTCAATTATTTTCGATACAAACTCAGAACTGAAACAAAAGTGATGTGTATGGTCAAGGCATTTGCTTATGGAAGCGGATCGGTGGAAGTGGCACGCACACTTCAGCATCATCGTTGCGATTATTTGGCTGTGGCTGTTGCCGACGAGGGTGCAGAACTACGGCGTGAAGGAATTAGAATTCCAATTGTGGTAATGAATCCTGAAAAAGGTGGTTTTGCTATGATTTTCGAACAAAATCTAGAACCGGAAATTTATAGTTTTAGATTACTCGATTCATTTATTACAGCTGCCGAAAAACTCGGAATCGTTGATTATCCTATTCATGTAAAAATAGATAGCGGAATGCATAGACTTGGTTTTGAACCTCATGAAATGGATAAAATAATAGATATATTAAAGAAACAAAACAAAGTGAAAGTGCGGTCAGTTTTTTCACATTTATCAGGCTCTGACGACCCTAAATTTGATGCTTTTACGAAACAACAAATTGCAACATTTTCTGCTTGTGCAGAGCTTTTTTCTACTTCATTTTCACACAGCATAATGCGTCATATTCTTAATTCGGCTGGTATAGAGCGATTCTCCGAATTTCAGTTTGATATGGTTCGTTTAGGCATTGGACATTATGGAATAAGTTCCATACCAAAAACAACATTGAAACAAGTATGCGCCTTGAAAACAATAATTTTACAAATAAAAAATGTAAAAGCCGGAGAAACAGTGGGATATGGTAGAAAAGGTCTTGTAAATGTTGATAAACGTATTGCTATTATTCCAATTGGTTATGCCGACGGTTTCGACCGAAAATTAGGAAATGGGGTAGGTGAGGTGCTTGTTAATGGAATTAGAGCAAAAGTAATTGGGAATGTGTGTATGGATTTAATTATGATAGATGTTAGCAATATTGATGCAAAAGAAGGTGATCAGGTCGAAATTTTTGGCGAAAATATTACTGTTTCTGAAGTAGCTTCATGGCTCAATACCATACCCTATGAAGTTTTGACAAGCGTTTCGAGGCGAGTAAAAAGGCTGTATTATCAGGAATAATAATTCAATCAAATTTAAATGGTTTTAGCTTACATCCAACAACTTTCAAGCTCTACAACTTTAATTCAAAGTGCTGCAAAATTGGCTACACAATTAGCAAAAACTTTTGCTGTATTAATTAATAATCATCATGAAGTTGATAATTTAAAATTAATGTTGACTGAATCTCAAGTTTCAGATTGTCAGATAATTATAAAGAATGAATTTGATACATTGTATAAAATTTGTGAAACGAATGAAGTATCTTTTTTGTTTATTCAATTAGTGGAAGTTTCAAAAAAAACTATTCGGACGCTACTCTCAGATTGTAGAGAAATACGCATTCCATATCTTTTTTTTAAGGATACATTTACTGCTCTTAATTTGACCAAAATAATTCTTCCGGTTGGTTTTTTGGAAGAAGAACTTGAAAAAGCTCAGTTTGCAGCTGCATTCGGTAGGTTTTGTGGTTCGGAAGTGAAAATGTTTCAGGCAAACGATTTTGGTTCAAAAGCAGCTAACAATGCCTTGAAAATGAAAGAATTATTTGATAAATTTAATTTTCAATATACAATTGAAATTGCTTCAAGTGATAGTTTTAAAATTGATAGAGAGTCAATTATTTTAGCTCAAAAGCATCAAGCTGGTATACTTATTGTATCAGCATCAAGGGATTATGGTTTAGACGACTTGATTTTTGGGCCAAAGGAGTTTCATGTCGTGAAGAATTCAGATACTCCAGTATTGATAGTTAATCCACGCGGAGATTTATATGCTTTGTGTGATTAATTTTTTTACATTCGATTAAATAACTTAATCAAAAAATAACCCAATATAAAGATTTATAATCAATACATTGGGTTAAAATTCAATTTAGCAATCAAGCTTTACTTGTTTTGAATAGCTTCTACAATTTTTGCTTCAAGTTCTGCTGCTAATTCGGGGTTTTCTTTAATGAGCGACTTTGATGCATCACGGCCTTGTGCCAATTTGGTTTCACCATAACTAAACCATGAACCGCTTTTCTTAACGATGCCATATTCTACTCCCAAATCAAGAATTTCTCCTGTTTTCGAAATGCCTTCGCCATACATAATGTCAAATTCGGCTTTGCGGAATGGTGGAGCAACCTTGTTTTTTACCACTTTTACGCGAGTTTGATTTCCAACGGCTTCTTCGCCATCTTTTAACTGTCCAATACGACGAATATCCAGTCGGATTGATGCATAAAATTTTAAAGCATTACCACCTGTTGTTGTTTCAGGGCTACCGAACATTACTCCAATTTTTTCACGCAATTGGTTGATGAAAATACAAGTTGTATTGGTTTTATTGATATTAGCAGTGAGCTTTCGCAATGCCTGTGACATCAACCTTGCTTGCAATCCCATTTTAGAATCTCCCATATCGCCTTCCAATTCAGCCTTTGGAGTAAGTGCTGCAACCGAGTCAATAACTACAATATCAACAGCAGACGAACGTATTAATTGATCTGCAATTTCCAATGCTTGCTCACCATTATCGGGCTGTGAAATTAGCAATTCATCGATATTGACACCTAATTTTTCTGCATAAAATCGATCGAAAGCATGTTCTGCATCTATAAAAGCTGCAATACCACCTGCTTTTTGAGCCTCGGCAATGGCGTGAATGGCTAAAGTGGTTTTCCCTGACGATTCTGGTCCGTATATTTCGATTACACGTCCACGTGGGTAACCACCAATTCCTAATGCGATATTTAATCCAATTGAGCCAGTTGAGATAAATGATACATCTTCTACTTTTGTGTCGCCCATACGCATGATAGTACCCTTACCATGGTCTTTTTCAATTTTGTCCATTGCCAATTGCAATGCTTTTAGTTTGTCGGAAGTTGGGAATTTTAATTCCTCAGCGCTTGTTTTTGCCATAATTATTGTGTTTATATTGATTTTATTATTATTTCATTTTTTTTAGGTAGAAAGAATTACAAAGGTAAAATTTATTCTTTTAATTTCTTAATTTTTCAGATAAATTTTAAAAACATTTTTTTTCTACTTTTATTGTATTATTTCAGAACTTCCAGTTTGGCAAATTTCAATAATAATGATTTAACTCCTTTTTCGCCAAAATCTATATCTGCTTTCTCATTTCCGTTTACAATGCTAGTTTCCAGTACTTTGCCTAATCCAAAAATTGAGTGTTTAACAAATGAACCTGTCGGAATAGTTGCATTTTCTGTGGGAATTTTGTCGCCAACAGTTGTGCTTACTTTTAGCATTCTTTTTGGTATTATTTCCAACGTATTATTATTAAATTTTGGTTTTGAATACGAGTTTTGAAACCGATTACGTTCATTATCTAAGTCTTCATCCCAGTCATTTATTCTATTTTGTACTGGTTTTTCATCTGCCGGAATATCTAGGTACTTACTATCAATATCTTTTATAAATCTACTTGGATTTGAAAAATTTGTTTTGCCATTTCTAAATCTCGATTTTGCATAGCTAATAAAGCATCGTTCTTCTGCACGTGTAATGGCTACATAAAACAAACGGCGTTCTTCTTCCAATTCCCGTTCTGTCTGGCAAAATGGCGATGGGAATAATTCTTCCTCCATTCCGACAATGAAAATGGCTTTAAATTCAAGACCTTTAGCTGCATGAACGGTCATCATGGTTATTTTATCTTTATCTGAGTCTTTGTCAGTATCTTGGTCTGTCAAAAGTGAAACTTCGGCTAAAAAATCAGTTAAAAATACGACATGCTCACCATCGTTTTGTTTTATTTCACAGAATTCATGTATGGCTTTCAAAAGTTCTTGAACATTTTCTTGCCTGCTGATGCTTTCAGGCGAATTATCCGAATAGGTATCTGCAATAACTGCCGTTGTTTTTACTATGCTGTTAGCCAAATCATAAGCACTTTGAACGTGAACCTGTTCGGATAAAACATCTATCATGTTTCTAAATTGAGCAAGTTTATTGGCTGTTCCGGCATTAACCTTTAAATTAAATTTTAGCATGTCAGTTAAAACTTGCCATACACTTACCCCATGAAGTTGGGCACATTCAATTAGTTTATTTAAAGTTGAATCGCCAATACCACGTGCCGGATAGTTTATAATACGCTTTAGGGCTTCCTCATCATTTTGGTTAGTGATGAGTCGAAAATAGGCAATAACATCTTTAATTTCTTTGCGTTGGTAAAATGATAAACCACCATAAATTCGATACGGTATATTTTGCTTTCGCATCGCTTCTTCCATTACCCGCGATTGAGAATTGGTTCGATACAAAATAGCTATATCCTGAAAACGATATGAACTGGAATATCGAAGGTCTGAAATGTTTTTAGCAACAATAAATCCTTCTTCAAAATCGGTAAAGACATTTAGTATTTTAATTGGTTTTCCTGTTTCTTTTTCCGAGAAAACTGTTTTTTTTATTTGATTAGAGTTCTTATCAATCAAACTGTTGGCTGCATTTACAATGGTTTGAGTAGACCTGTAATTTTGCTCTAGTTTAAAGGTTTGTGCATTTTTATAGTTATTTTTAAATGTCAGAATATTATCAATATTTGCACCTCTGAATGAGTAGATACTTTGAGCATCGTCTCCCACAACACAAATTTTTTCATGCAATTCAGCCAATTTTTTAACTATAAGGTATTGTGCAAAATTAGTGTCCTGATATTCGTCAACTAAAATAAATTTGAATATATTCTGGTACTTTTGAAGAATTGCAGGATTATTTCGAAAAAGAACATTTGTTTGAAGCAGCAAATCATCAAAATCCATTGCATCGGCTTGTTTACACCTACTGCTGTATATTTTGTAAATATCTTTTATCAATGGTACTCTGGAAGCATTATCGGCCTTAATAATATCCAAATTTGCCAGATAAGATTCGGGAGTTATCAAATTATTTTTAGCATGTGATATCCGCGATTGAACAAAGCCGTGTTTATATGTTTTATCATCCAGTTTTAATTCCTTTACAATACTCTTTATAAGACTTTTTGAGTCTGCTGAATCGTAAATACTGAAGTTTTTTGAATAGCCAATAAGCTCAGCTTCCGACCGCAGAATTCTCGAGAAAATGGAGTGAAATGTACCCATCCAAAGGTAGCGAGCCGTTTTTTCACCAACCATTTGTGCAATGCGGTCTTTCATTTCACGGGCAGCTTTATTTGTAAATGTAAGTGCCAAAATGTCCGATGGCTGCATACCATTTTTTAATAGAAAAGCTATTTTATAGGTCAATACCCGTGTCTTGCCCGAACCGGCTCCTGCTATAACCAACGATGCCCCGTCTGTAAATTCTACGGCACGTCGCTGACTATCATTTAGTTCATTTAGAAATGAAAAATCCATAAAATTTGAAAGCTAGTTGTTTGTACAAAAATACAAATTAGATTTGGTAGTTTTTAAAATAGTTTTCAACAATTCGGAACTTCATTTAAAAAGCAGTAACTTTGCTCTTCTCAAATGTTGAATTATTTAATCGAAGATAAATTTAGTTTAGAAATTTTTAAAAATATACGGTATGCAAAAATTAAGTAAATGGATATTGAATATCTCCGGTTGGAAAGCGTTTTCTACAGTTGATGAACCATCAAAAAGTGTTATATGTGTTGCACCACATACCAGTAATTGGGATTTTTTGATAGGCGAGTTATCTTATTGGTCTATAGGTAGAAAGTCTTCATTTTTAATGAAAAAATCGTGGTTTATTTTTCCTTTAAAATATTTGCTCAGTGCCTTGGGTGGTGTAGCAGTGGATCGTTCAAAAAGTAATTCAATAACCCAACAAATGGTTGAGGAATTTGAAAAACGTGAGTACTTTCATTTAGCCATTACACCCGAAGGAACTCGTAGTTTGGTTACTAATTGGAAAATGGGTTTTTATTACATCGCTTTAAATGCTAAAATACCAATTCAGCTTGCTTATATCGATTATGCTAAAAAAGAACTTGCTATAAAGGAATTATTTTATCCTACAGGTGATGAGGCCAAAGATTTTGCTCATATTCAGGATTATTATAAAGATATTCAAGCCAGATTCCCAGAGAAATTTAATTTGAGTAATACTAACCGAAAGGCTAAACTTTAAAAAAGTTTAGCCTTTCGATTTATATTCGCACAAATTTGCAGAGATAGTATTTTAATCAACTCGTTGAATTATCAATTAAAGTGAAAATTACAATATTTTTTTTAAACAATTAGCCAAACTTTCTTCCCAATGTGGAATGTTAATTCCATAATTAGATTTAATTTTAAATTTGTTTAAAACACTGTAATGAGGCCTGGGTGTTATCGTAGGATAATCTTTTGTTTCAATTGGTTTTACATTGCAATTGATACCAGCTAAGCGGTGTATAGATTTAGTAAAATCATACCAACTACATACTCCTTCATTTGAATAATGGTAAATTCCCGAAATAAAACTTTCGGCGCTAAGTATTTCCATAATTGCTTTAGCAAGGTCTGCAGCGTAGGTAGGAGTGCCTATTTGATCAAAAATAACATTTAACGAATCTCTTTCAGTTCCTAATTTCAGCATTGTTTTAACGAAATTATTCCCGTATGAAGAATATAACCAAGATGTACGAATTATAATAGCATTTTTACATTTTTCAATTAACGCTAATTCGCCGGCTAATTTAGATTTTCCATATACCGTTGCCGGACTAACTTCTTGGTTTTCTGAATAAGGCAAATAATTTGTACCATCAAAAACATAATCTGTTGAAATATGAATAACTTTTATATCATTTATTTCAGCCACTTCGGCTATATTTCGAACAGCTTCAGAATTTATTTTATAACAAAGTTCTATATCAGTTTCAGCTTTGTCAACTGCTGTATATGCGGCACAATTAACAATAAAATTAATCGAATTTTTATTTACAAAAGCATTCAAACTGATTTTATCACAAATATCAAGTTCGTCAATATCAGTAAAAATGTAGTTAAACTTTGGATATTGTAAAGATATTTGTTGCATTTCGTTACCTAATTGCCCTTTACTACCAGTTATTAGTATTGTTTGCATAAAATGGAATTTTAAAAATTTAATTCGGCAACTTTAAATAATGGATGTTTAGTGTCTTTTTCAGAGATAATGGCTTTATCTGCAGGTATTTTCCAATCTATTTTTAAATCTGAATCATCGTACATAATGCCACGTTCAAGAGTTGGATTATAGAAATTATCGCACTTATATGTAAACAAAGCTGTTTCACTTAATACGGAAAATCCATGGGCAAAGCCTTGAGGAATAAGAAATTGTAAATGATTTTCTTCAGAAAGTTCCACCCCAAACCATTGTCCGAATGTGGGTGAATTTTTGCGTAAATCCACAGCCACATCCCAAACACTACCAACTGCAGCGGAAACAAGTTTGGATTGGCTTTGTGGATTTAGCTGATAATGCAATCCTCTGATTACACCGTATGATGATTTTGATTGATTATCCTGACAAAAACGCAAATCAATGCCGGCTTCCAGATAGTTTTTTTCGTTATATGTTTCGCAGAAAAAGCCTCGTGGATCAGCAAAAACACGAGGTTTTATAATTAATAAATCGGGTATAGGCGTTTTAATAATTTCCATATTTTGTTTTTATTAGGATAAATTGTTGATAAGTTAAATGATTTATAATTATCAATTTATTAAAGTCAATCTAAATAATTGACTTAAGAAATGGCTTCATTAGCAATTTTAATCAAATACTGACCATAATGATTTTTTTTCAGTGGTTCAGCTAATTTAAGCAATTGCTCTTTATTTATATATCCATTTCTATATGCGATTTCTTCCAAACAAGCTATTTTTAAACCTTGACGGTTTTCAATTGTAGCAATAAAGTTAGATGCTTCTAACAAACTGTCATGTGTTCCTGTGTCCAACCACGCCATTCCACGCCCCATCATTTTAAGGCTAAGACGTTCTTCTTCAAGATATAAGCGGTTCAGGTCGGTAATTTCCAATTCGCCGCGTTTTGATGGTTTTAGTCCGATTGATTTTTTTACAACATCGTTACTATAGAAATACAAACCTGTTACAGCATAGTTCGATTTTGGTTGTGCAGGTTTTTCTTCCAGACTCAATACTTTCCCATTTGCATCAAATTCAGCCACTCCATAACGTTCAGGGTCGTTTACGTAATAACCAAAAACAATTGCTCCATCTTCCAATTGTGTAGCTTCGCGCAAGGTACGTGAGAAATCAAAACCGTAGAAAATATTGTCGCCTAATACCATACAAACGCTGTCATCTCCAATAAATTCTTTACCAATTATAAATGCCTGAGCCAAACCGTCAGGCGACGGTTGAATAGCATAAACGAGTTTTATTCCTAAATCATCGCCATTTCCAAGTAGATTTTCATACAAATGAATATCCTGTGGAGTAGAAATAATCAGTATTTCCTTGATTCCGGCAAGCATCAATACTGATAACGGATAATAAATCATTGGTTTATCATAAACCGGAATGATTTGTTTCGAAATACTTTTGGTTACGGGATACAAGCGCGTTCCGGAACCTCCGGCTAATACAATACCTTTCATAAGATTGTTTTTTAGTTGAAAAATTAAGCCTCAAAAATATAAAAAAATTAGCAATAAACTGTATCCTGAAAAAATATTATTCATCAAAATCAAGTTCGCCGGACTTATATAAGTTGTAATTTTTAGCCAATAACACCATAAACTTGCTGATTTCGGTCTGAACCTGAAGTGTTTCCGGTGTTATTTCAGCCTTTTTCATCCTCAAAAGCATGATTCCATATTGAAAATTGAAACACAGTTCAACATCCGATAATTCAGATTTGTTTTGATTGCGAAGCTGGCTGATAAAGGGTAACACGTGATAAAATTTACTGTTATAACCTGCATCTTGTCCGGATTTCAACAAAAGTCCATGCAATTCATCCAGCTCAAGAATAATATTATTGTTCAGTTGCAAATGCCCATCTTTCTGAACATTTTCCAATCGCATCATTTCAATCAGACTGTCATACCAACCATACAAACTTTTTCGCTCATCATTTGACACCGGATACGGCTTGATTACACGTTCATTCAAAGCGTCAATATCAAGCTGAAATGCACGTATCAAATCCTCAATCTGCCACATATACAGCAGATATTCGCAGATATTTTCCTTTTTTAGTTTGTGAGCAATATACACGTTTCTGATTTACGATTTAATTATTTACAATTTAAGAATGAACCAATTAGCTAATCTCAAAATCCCAGTCACCTTCTTCGTCCATAAACGTTGGCTCAATAAAATCATCCAGTTCGCGACGTTCTTTCTTGGTTGGTCGTCCCGTTCCGGGGTCTCGTCCTGTTTGCCCTGCAAGTTTTCCAAGTTCAATTAATTTAAGCTGATCGGGCGTGGTTACATTTTCCATAAAACCTGCTACCAGTTTAGCATTCATTCGGTTTTCGGAGAGTGCTAATACTTTGAACGAAAACAGTATAGGATTTCGTTTAATGCTAACAATATCGCCAACTTTTACATTTCGGGATGGCTTTGCCTGTACGTTTTGAATAATAACTTTTCCTTTTTTGCAGGCTTCGGCAGCTAACGCACGGGTTTTAAAAAGCCGTACTGCCCACAACCATTTATCAATGCGAACTTCGGTTTTCATTTGCCATTAAACTGTGTCATTGTCAATTGCATTCCGGCCAGACAAAAGCTTTGAATAATTTCTGTGCAGCGTTCAGCCCGCTCAGGTATTGCTGCGGCTTGTTCTGTAGTCCATTTACCCAATACATATTCCACCTGACGACCTTTGGCGAAATCGTTTCCAATCCCAAAACGTAGACGGGCATAATTGCTGTGTCCTAGGATTTCCTGAATGTTTTTCAAACCGTTATGACCGGCATCAGAACCTTGAGGTTTCAACCGAAGTGTTCCGAATGGTAGCGCAATATCGTCAACCACTATCAGTACATTTTCAATTTCAATTTTTTCTTTTTGCATCCAATAACGCAGAGCGTTTCCACTCAGGTTCATAAAGGTGGAAGGTTTCAGTAAAACCAATGTACGACCTTTCAGCTTTACTTCGCAAGTTGCACCGTAGCGGTTTTCGCTAAAAAAAATATTGGACGCCTTAGCAAAAGCGTCCAATATTGTAAAACCTATGTTGTGTCGGGTGTCCTGGTACTCATTACCAATATTGCCCAAACCGACAATTAAGTATTTCATGATTCAGTTTGTAAAGTTTGAAAGTCGCAAAGTTGTAAAAAATGACTTTTCACTTAATAAACTAATGAACTTTATGAACTAATTACTATTTACCTGCAGTTGCAGCAGCACCACGGGCAGCTCTTGTCAATTTAACCTGTGCAACAACTGCGTTTTTAGCATTCAAAATTTCAAGTTTGTCAACCGAAACTTTAGCTACCTGAATTGATTTTCCTAATCCTAATTCAGTAACGTCGATTACAATATTTTCAGGAATCTGAGTGTATAATCCTTTTACTTTCAATTTGCGCATTTCCAACGCCAGTTTACCCCCGGCTTTAACACCTTCGGCCAATCCTTCAAGTTTAACAGGAAGTT
>CAZEEB010000031.1:0-14761 GCA_964511245.1 uncultured Paludibacter sp. | reverse complement strand
CTTCAAAAGCAAGGTTGTTATCAATTAAAAAGTTCCGTTGGAATATCTTAGACCATGGTGATAGTACGGTTGCACTATAATTGCTTTCAAAGAAAGTTTTTCCATCAATTACCTCCCCATTTATAGTATATTGAGCTGTTTCTTCAACAAATACTCCATTCTGCTTTTGATCATAAAAATTAAATGACAAAATATCTAAGGATTCACTTTCTAAATAATTAAGCGTTCTCAAAAAAATATTTTTTTCAATCGCATCATCCGAATCCACAAACCAAATATACTTAGCACTCGCATAATTTACACCCGTATTTCTTGCATTACCCGGACCCTGGTTCACTTCATGATCAATGAGGACAATATTAGTATGCAACTTTTGAAGTTCCAAAATCTTGTTTCGTGTATTATCCGGTGAACAATCATTCACACAAATTACCTCATAGTCACTTTCAGGTATATCTTGAGTATATAAGCTATTAATACATTTACCTATATATTGTTCAGTTTTGTAGCAAGGTACTATTATTGATAATCTTTTCATGCTTTGTTGAATATCTTTCGTTTTAATTTTCGCAATTGATTTAAAAAGGGAAATAGAATAATAGACAAATTAGAAGTTAATTTCGGATAAATTAAAAAAAAACATTTCCATTTACTTATATATTTCAATAAAACTCTACAATCAATATCTTTAATTCCATTATAAAAAACTTTTTTTTCATTTATCGAAAAAAACAAAATAGATTTTTTATGATGAACTAGCAAATTACAAAAGTATTTTATCAAAAAGTTAGTCAATACCGGCTCTCTATATTTAATCTCATCTAATAAAATAATAGCTGAATTAAATTGAATTATTCTATGACTTAGTTTTTTAGCTCCAAATACATCAACGTTCATAATTGAATTCTCATTACTTCTATAAAAATATATTATTTCTGATCGAAATTGAAAACGAGAGCTTTCAAACAATGTCTTTAAATTGATAACTTCATCTTCAAAAAAAATACCCTCAGGATAATTGAAATTGTTATCTTTTAAAAATTTTAGTTTGTAAATTTTTGACCAGGCTGTAACTGGTTTCTTCCAAAATGGAAAATCAATTTTCAAAAATGCAACACCAGTAATTATATCAGTATCTATAGGAAAGTAAGCATAATATTCTGAGAATAATCCTTTATCATCTACCTTTTGTGCATTAAATGCCAAGATTTCCAACTCATTACTTTCTGCAATACAAAGTAATTTCCCAAAAACATTCTTATCAATATAATCATCCGAATCGATAAACCATACATAATCACCCTTTGCGGCCCTAAGCCCTGTATTTCTACCTGCACCAAGCATTTTATTTGTTTCGTGTTCTAAAAGTATGAGATTAGGATGCTGCCTTTGATAATCCAACACTATTTGGCGGCTGTTATCAGGCGAACAATCATTTATACAAATTACTTCGTATTCACTTTCTGGTATATCCTGAGAATAAACACTATCCAAACATTCTGATATGTATTTTTCTACATTGTAAAAAGGAATTATAACTGAGAGTCTCATTTTAATATATCTTATTACTTGATTTTAAAATTTGCAATTAAAGAGATTAAACTCGAAATATAAAAAACAAATCTATTTCTTGTTGATATTTTTAACTTTTTAGACTTTTTAGAAATTCCTAAATACTTAGAATTTAATAATTTTGCACGATTATAATCAAAACATGATTTTGCAACTTTAAATTCATTATAAACTATAAAATTATTCCAATATGTTATATCTAAATTATACTCTTCAGGATACAACTCTTTCAAATATTTCCTTATTTCAAATAGGCCTACTAAATATTTATGATGTTGGTCTAAATCTTTTTGATGGCTTATTGATTTATCATGATATCGATAAACACCAGTAATATCAGGAAGATAACCATAAAGGGCATTCTTTGAAAATATCACCTGCAATGGATAATCTTCTGCATTAAACTTTTTGTTAATGAAAGTGTCAAAATTTATGTGACTCAATAATTCTTTTTTAAATAAAAGTGTACAAGCTACAATTGGTGTATTTTCCAAGGCTCTTTGAAAAATATCTCCTGATTTTTTGCAACTATACTGGACTTCAAACAATTTTCCTTTTTTTAATTCGTAGGCTCCAGTACCTATAAAACCATAGTTAACGTTATTCTCTAAGAAGTTAATCTGCTTTTGAAGTTTATAATCGTCAATCCAATAATCATCCCCCCCACATTGAGCTATATATTTACCCATACATAATGCTAATACATCTCGATAGTTTCGCATTAAACCTTGATTCAATTCTTGTAACAACAATTTAATCCTTTCAGGAAACTTCTGTTGATACGCTATACAAATATCTCTAGTACTATCACTTCCATAATCCTCAGCAATAATTACCTCAAAAGGGAAATCACTTTGCTGCGACAGAATACTATTTATTGTTTGTCTAATATAATCTTCCTGATTATACGTTAATATAATAACCGAAACAAGGGGTTGTTTAATAAATTTTGGAGATTGAATTATCATATATATACTTAAAAATATTACTTTTTATAGAGTTATCTAGTCACGATTCTATATATTGAATACTTTATTACAACACGAATCAGCTGATAAAACTGACGATAACTTGAAACTAATCTCATATAATCATTAATTAACTTAAATAAATATATTACTGAGATTTTTGTATTATCTTTCAAATAATACTTAATACTTGCAAGTGTATAATAAATATATTTTTCTTTGAGATTGTTTGATTTATCTATTTCATATAATTCTTTATAAATTTTATAATGATTTTGAGAAATAATATAATCACTCGCTGATGAATAAATGCCAGTTTCGTGCTTACGATATACTGCACCAAGGAAAGAGAAAAGACTACCTTTACCTTTCTTCATAATTATATAAAATAAACTTACATCACAAACATATTGTAAATTAGCTAAAAATATAAAATCGAGTGCATCTTTCCTGAATACTACGTCAAGAGCCTGCAAATACCAACCATGAAACCAATCGTCTATATTAAAATCAAATCTACTTTCATTATTTTCAAATAAATTCCCATTTGGATCATCTTCATATATTCCAGAATTTTGAAAATAAAGAATATGTCTATGACTACAAATCACAAATTCTTCATTCGCCTCCAAAAAATCAACCTGCTTCTGCAGTTTATATGGGTCAGTCCAGTAATCATCGCCTTCACAAATGGCTATGTATTTACCTCGAGCGTTTTTATAGAAATATTCATTTAGATCTTTACCTTGAGAATATATATTTTCTTTTAAAATAATGGGAATAATAAAAGAATACCTTTCGGAATATTCATTTACAATTTTAGATGTACCATCGGTTGATGCATCATCCTGTACAATTACTTCAATCTGAAAAGTTGTTTTTTGCATTACAAAACCTTCCAAACACTGACGAATATACTTCTCGTGATTATAAGTTGCACAAAATACTGAAACAAGTGGTTTAATATCATTCATAAAATTATTCTTTTATTGCATAAGCACAAGGCATCCAACCAAATGGAAATTGTTTCCATTTTACATGTGGTAGCACATCACGAATTGCGCGCATTTCGCCAGGAGCAAGTTCAAATGAATAATGATCAAGAATTAATATACCTCCAGGTGTAATTCTGTCCCAAAAATGCTTTAAGCACTCTGATACAACATCGTATACACCACAATCGAGAAATACAAGTTTGAATTGTAAATGATTATTTTCTTTAAAAAATGTAGGGAGTTCATTTGATGCATCAAGATTATGCAAATGAACAATATTATCCAAGCCTTGTACTTTTACTATTTCCCTTACTTTTTCTTCAGGTGTACAATAAGAGCCTTTAATTATTACATGGTCTTCTTCTGGGGTTGGTTCATTACCTTGACACCAATCAAAACCATGTACCAAAGTTAATGAATTTGGTTCAAATATCTTAGTGAGTTTCGCAAAAAGTAAAGAACCAAAACCTAAGTTTACTCCTACTTCGGCGATATGACCAGCTACATCCAAAGTCATTTTGTATGCTTCATATAATGTAATTTCCCTTGCTAGAGTTTGATGACCAATAAAAGCAGGAAAATGATGAATTAAATCTTGTTTGCTAATATCCATTTCCAAAATAGCATTTAAACCCGCCTCATATTGGGGACGTAAATTATGATGCTTAAGATATTCAAATTTTGTTTGTGTTGGATCGTGTTGCATATTCTGTTTTTTTATGTTGTTTAAAATTCCAATTCCGCATAACCAAAACCACTTCTCCCAAAACCATTTCCATTATAAAACATATAAATCTTATCATTATGATTATATATACATGGGTAAGCTATCATTTCTGAATCCCAACCATCATCTGAGGTTTCAATTCCAACTTCTTCGTCTTTTCTTATCCAATCTAACCCATCAGCAGATTCTGCATAACCCATTTTATAACTTTCATTCTTATTATTTCTGTAGTTAGCTGCAGCAGTTCTAAAAGAATAAAACATTTTATATAACCCATTTTGTTTAAATACATAAGGACGAGCTAAACCGGCTTCTTCTCCATTTTTAAAATCAATACAAACAATTCCTTTTCTATCCCAATTAATTCCATCTATAGATTCAGCATATTTAATATTATAAAATGGTTCAGAAATACCATTTAATACCTCCCATTTTGCATAAGACATATACCACATTTTCCAAATATTATTTTCTATTAATATTGAGAC
Organism: uncultured Paludibacter sp.; assembly: GCA_964511245.1. Classification (GTDB taxonomy): domain Bacteria; phylum Bacteroidota; class Bacteroidia; order Bacteroidales; family Paludibacteraceae; genus Paludibacter. The sequence goes on along the minus strand of CAZEEB010000031.1, from coordinate 10,011 downwards.
ATTTCCAATTGCATAAGGATCAACTATATTTCTATCCAATATTGGACCATCTGATATTTTAATAAAGGTATATCCATTATCTTCACTAATAGCTAATCCTGTCGAAACCCGATAACGAATAGATGCACCAACATTCCAACCAACATAATAAAAGTATTTCTTTTGATTATGTGTAATTATACATGAAGGCATAATACCACTTTCATCAAAACAACCTAACTTACCCAAACCAATTATAGGTTTATCATGTACATAGCATATTTCTTTAGGATTAGCTGCCATAACATCGATATATGTTGTTAATGAAACACTTTTACTGTTTCTAGTACTAAAATAGATTCTTAACGTATCACTATTTATTAAATCAACTGTCGGTAATTGAGAATGTGTTTGCATCCAATCACTAATATTTTCCACATTGTAAATTAACCCTTTTTTAATCCATCTCATAATTTCTCCATCTAAAATAATAATTTCTTAATACTTATAAAATTATAGTGTAAAGTTTGCACTTCCAATTTTCAAACGATTGTAATAATACTCGCTAAATCCAGCTTTTTTCATTAATTGGCAAACTTCTTCTACATTATAATCAACCCGAAATAATTCAAATTTTTCGTCATTAAAAGTTGCAAAGGCTGCCTTATAATTACCATCCCGGGGCTGCCCTACTGAGCCTGGGTTGCAATATATTTTTTTGTCAAAGATCTTTATTGTTTGTTTATGAGTATGTCCGGATGCAAAGAATTGACTAGGCATAAAATCAAAATATTCTTGTTCTGGATTCACAATGTATTCATCAATTGGATTTTTCCAACCGCCATGTACCAGAGTGAGATTATTAATTTTCCTATAAACAGGGAAAAATGAAAGCCACTGTAAATTTTCAGAAGTAATGATGCCACGTTGATACTTCAAACAGTCATTTACACTATTCGATCTTGGACAATTCGTATCAGAAATCATATACCAATCATGATTTCCAAGAATACATTTCACATTTCGCTTTTGAAGTTCATCACAACATTCGTTTACTTGTGAATAATATCCCACAACATCTCCCAGACAATATATTTCTGTTATATTTAACCTGTCAATCGCATTTAAAACTTCTTTAAGTGCTACAAAGTTACCATGTATGTCGCTAATTAGTGCAATCATTAGAAAATAAAATCCTCCATATATCTTATAGCACGTTTATTCAGAATTACAGTTTTATCTAACTTTTCAGGAATTTTATTGTCTAAAAAATAATCTACGCTCATAATACTTTCATTATATCCTAAACTAGCCCTGATCGATGTAGCAGATGATATTCGCGGATTAATTTCAAGCAATTTTACAGCTGCTCCATCTATTCTGAATTGAAAATTTGTAGGACCAATAGGTTTAAATACTTTAGTTAAATCACTTATTATATTTTCAAAATCAAAATCAACAACTTGCGCTTCTTGGGTAAATCCATCGCTTGATAATTTCCGTTTTAATGACAAATAATCTATAAGTTGAGATGATTTGTCGAAAAATGCAGAAACTGTATATTCCTTGTCATCAGTTCCAATAATAGGTTGCATAATTAATTCCGAACCTAATTTATGTTTATGAATATCAAAGTCTTTTTCATTTTTAATTCTGATTATTCCTTTTGAACCAAATCCGCGTTTTGGTTTAAATAAAAACGGAATTGGGAAAGTATTGAAATCTCCGGTTACAACTGTTGGAATAGCAATTGCCTTATTTTCAAGAATTAATTTCTGATAAAACAACCATTTATCAGAACATAATTCAATAAGTTCATGATTATTCAAAAGAAGTATAGCTCCTGTTGATTCAATTCTCTCACGCTCTTTGTTCCAATGAATCATGTCACATTCAATCCCTGGTATTAAAATATCGATTGAATGCTTCCTTATAATTTCGCAAAGCCAGTCAGTATAATCAGCATGGGTTGTTGGTAAAGCTTTTTCAAATACGTCGCAAAATGCAGGAGCAATTGAGAAATCGTAAATGGTTGTTCCTATTAAATTATATTTGTTCTCGTTCTTTTTTAACGAGCGTAAAATACCATATCCAACAATACCGGAAGCACCAGAAACCAAGATATTCTTTTTCATAACAATTTATTAATCATCAATTTATTTTTGATACTGCATAATTGTCAATACTTTAGCTAACAATTTTTCTTTCGTAGGCATTATCTCAACTTCAAGATTTCGTGCAAAAGGTACCGGAACATCATCGAAGGCCACAATACCAATTGGAGCTTTTAAAGCTGAGAATAATTCTTCTACTAAAACAGATGAAATTTCACTGGCAACACTGCAACTTTTATTCGCTGTATCAGCAATAACAACTCTGCCAGTCTTTATTACTGATTTCATAATAGTGTTTTTATCCAATGGCACTATTGTTCTTATGTCAATTATTTCTGCTGAAATATTATAATTACTTAATTCAGGTAAGATATCCATTGCCATCTTTGTACATCCCGAAATTGTAATAATTGTAATATCACTACCTTCTTTTAATACAGCAGCTTGACCCAGCTCAATTTTATAATTTTCGTCCACTTCTGTTTCCGTATAAAACAGTGATCTATCTGAAAAATATAGAACAGGATTTTTATCATTAATGGATTCACGCAAAAGACTATAGGCATCTTGCGGATTGGTTGGTGCAACAATTTTCAATCCAGGTACATTCATAAACATAGAGTGAGGGCGATCTGAATGCTGAGCTGCATTGCTACAATTATAAAACTCTCCACACATAATAGTTATTGGTAACTCGAATTGTCCATTATACATATAATTGGTTTTCGCAGCCATATTTACAATCTGATCCATAGCAACAAATAAAAAGTTAGCTACCGTCAAATCAACAATCGTTTTTAATCCACACATAGCAGCACCTATTGCGGCTCCAACTACGGAAGCTTCGGAGATAGGCATATTGATAATGCGTTTTTCACCAAATTCATTCACTAGATTTTCAGTATATCCATACAAATTATGATGTAAGTCTTCACCAAAAAAGACAACTGAGGAATCATTTTCAAGTTCTTTCCATAAAGCTTCCCTCATTGCTTTACCATAAGTCATTTTCATATCTCAAATTTTCAATTTAAATAAAAACATTCGTATAAGCTTCCTCATTTAGAGGAAATGAGCTTTTTTCAGCAAATTTTATTGAGTTCTCAATAATAAGATTCTCCTCTGCATAAATACTTTCAATTTCAGAAATTGTTATAGTATTTTCAGATAGAAGTTTGTTGGAATATAGTTTAATTGGGTCTTTGTTAATTTCCCAAGAATTTACTTCATTGTTATCGCGATAACCAGCTTTTGTCATATTTGCATAAACGTCTCCTTCTGCATGTTCATGAAAACGATATGTTTTAGCCTCAATAAGTACTGGACCATTGCCTTTTTTGATTGATTCAATAGCAAACTTTACAGCAGAATATACCTCTTCAACATCTTGTCCATCAACTTGTCTACTATTGATACCGAAAGATTGTGCTCTGAGATACAAATCATTATCAACAGTAACTTTTTTTAATAATGTAGTTACAGCAACACCATTATTTTCTAATAAAAATATAATTGGCAAGTTCCAAATAGAAGCCAAGTTCATACATTCGTGAAAAGTTCCTTCGTTTGAAGCGCCATCGCCGAAAAAAACACACGCAATTTTTCCATCATTTTTATATTTCGAAGCAAAAGCTGCCCCACAAGCAATTGGTAGTCCTGAACCCACTATTGCAGTTGTACAAATACTTCCAAAACTCTTGTCAAATATATGCATTGAACCTCCCTTACCTCCATTAGTACCAGTACTTTTACCAAATATCTCAGCCATTATAAGATTAATATCTACTCCTTTTGCAATTACATGACCATGCGATCGGTGATTACTAACTATATAATCATCAGATGAAAGAGCAGCACACACACCTACTGAAACAGCTTCCTGTCCAGTATAACAGTGTATTTGACCCAATATTTTTCTATTCAATTTATATTCTGTCAACTTTTCCTCAAAGTTCCGAATTCTAATCATTTTTCTTAGTAATGATTTTTTTTCGTAATTTTCTTTAGCTATTTCCATAAATACATTCATTACTTTAATTTATTTATTCCTCTTTTGAAATTTTCTTCAATTCCGTTCAAAATAGTTCAAAATTATATAACATTTTCATTATTCTATCAATACTATTAAACATTAATATATCAACCATCGAAAGCCACGGAACAAACTCGTAATTAAATTGCTTGTATTCATTTCTTTCTGCTTGCATGAAATTTAATTGAATCTCATTTTTCTCAAACATCAGTTTATCATACAATTCAGTACCACCAATAGGGTTAATATAAATTTGGGCATTTTCTTGCAAGCAAATATCTATTATTTTTTCAGCAGCTTTCAAATGTCCATTTTCATATTTCGAACTTGTGGCTTCAATCACCGTATTTATATCCAAATAATGGCAAATTTGCAACAAACTGTTATGAATGTAAGATGATAGATTTGTTTCTTCAAATAAAACAATCGATTCAATGATTGGATAAATGTCTTTGTAATTTGGTGCTTTTTTATAATTAAACTCGAAAGTTTTAAGCAGTTTAAATTTCCAGTTTATTTCATTAATTAATTCAATTTCCGAAATATGTTTGTTTTGACTGGCCTCTTTAAGTGGAATTGTAATTAATTGAGCCTTCCCATTAACTAAAATACGATTCCTATTTATCCAACCCTTGTTAATATAGTTTACGTCATCCAAAATAACAAATTTATCAACCGCATTTATCAACTGAAAGTAGCCAATATATGGTAAAAAATAGGGTTGCATAATAGCTAATTTCATTCTTTTTCTTTTATCAAAGTACAAATATTACAAACGACATTCGAGTTCAATTCTACATAAATAGGCAAACAAAGCACTTGATCTGCGGCAAATGTGGCAATGGGCAAATTAGTAGGAACCGAAGACGGCAATTGTTTATAAGGTTCAAAATTACTAATCAGCGGATAAAAATATCGACGTGTAAAGATATTATTTTCTTTTAGTTTATCGTACAAAGCATTTCGACTCATTCCATAAACTTTTTCGTCAATTAAAATAGGAAAATAGGAATATCCAAGAGTTATATCCTCCATATCAAGGAGGTAATGAATCCCTGTAACGTCTTTGAGTAAAGTTTGATACAATTCGGTAATTTCTTTTCGTTTGGCAATAAAACCATCAATGTATTTCAGTTGTAATAATCCAAAAGCTGCTTGTACTTCATTTAGTTTGGCATTAATTCCCGGCTCTTCCACAACTGTTTCATCACGGAAACCAAAGTTTTTCAGGTTATCGATATGATGCTTCATTTCGGGGGTATGGCAGATAATTGCTCCTCCCTCGATGGTACTAAATACTTTGGTAGCATGAAAACTTAATACGGATAAATCACCCTGATTGAGAATGGATATATTGTCTTTTTTTACTCCAAAAGCATGAGCAGCATCATATATCACTTTTAATCCATGTTTATCAGCAATGACTTGTATTTCATCCATTTTGCAGGGATTTCCGTATACATGAACCGGCATAATAGCAGTAGTACGCGGAGTGATAGCAGCTTCAATTTTTGTTGGATCGAGATTTAGATATTCGGGTTCAATGTCTACAAATACCGGTGTAATTTTATTCCACCAAAGTGAATGAGTTGTAGCTACAAAGCTAAAGGGAGTTGTAATTACCTCACCGGTTATATTAAGCGCTTGCAAAGCGGTTATTAAAGCCAGAGTTCCATTTGCAAAAAGAGAAAGATATTTCACTCCAAGGTAATCTGCCAATTCTTTCTCCAGTTGTTCATGTAACGGACCATCATTCGTTAACCATTTATTATCCCAAATTTGTTGTAAATAAGGTATAAATTCGTCTAATGGTGGAAGACAGGGTTGGGTTACGGTGATACGTTTGTTCATTTTTCGGCTTTAGCAAAAATTACAGTTTCCTCGGCATGAATAGTATAATGACCCAAATATAACTTATAGCCCAAATTTAAATCATTAATCCAATTTGGTATATTTACCATGTCGTCCATACTATGATAAATAGCAATGGCAAGTTTTGGTTTAAATTTCATTATTGTTTCTACAGCACCTTCAAGAGCACTACATTCAGCACCTTCTATATCCATCTTGATAAAATCAACTTTTTCAAGACCATTATTATTAACAAAGTCATCAATTGAAATAGTAGTTGTAAATCCAGTTTGATCAATAAAAGGTTCAAATTCAATTTTACTTGCAGGTCCATTATCTATAAAATAAATTTTTTCACCACTCTTATTTGATACAGGCTGTTGAATCAATTCAATTTGATGAGCTAAATGTGGATTTAAAAAAATATTCTTGTTAAATATATCAATATTACCTGGAATAAATTCAAAAGAATAAACTTTACCTTGATTCCCTGTTTTGCTTGCAAAATATAAAGCTGTGTCACCCCAACACGCTCCTAAATCTAGAACAACATCTCCTTCATCAACTGAAACAACCGTTTTACGATCTAATTTATATGCATATTGTTCAAAAATGAAATCAATAACGACTCCCAGATTCATAAAGTATAGTTTAACGTCATATCCTATAGTCGTTAAATCAAATTTTTTCAAAATAAAAAATAAAAAATTTGGATTTAATGTATCATCTTCATTTACCAATTTATTTACTAATTCAAGAGCAGCACAATATTCTTTATTATTTCTTGATAATTTAATTTTTCGAAAACCCTTAAGACGATATGCTATAATCTCTAAAAGTAACTCTTTATCATTGCAAAATTCAAGTTGTAAATGCAACTTTAATTATTTTTAATTATTTGTTTAAAAAGTATGTTTAGCGAAAAAATCGAGAATAACTTTTTTCGAGCTCGATGGGACGGCTCAAAAAGTTATCACCCGCTTTTTTCGAATGTATTCCAAACTTGCAAAACTATTTGATTTGGAGATAAATACCCAAATCTTTTTCTTGGTCTGTTGTTTAACTGTTGTTCCACATATTGCACATAATCATGTGAAACATAGTCAAAATCAACTTTTTTCGGAATATATTGTCTAACCAGACGATTATAGTTTTCATTTGACCCTCTTTGCCAACTTGCAAAAGGTTTAGCAAAAAAGAAGTCAATTTTTAATTCTGTGGCTATCATTTGATGGAATGAAAATTCCTTTCCATTATCAGATGTAATTGTATGAAGAAATGGTTTCCAATCCTTTAAACAATTAATAGTAGCCACTGCAAGTTGTTCAGCATCTTTGCCTGTTAACTTACGGAGTTTAGCCAAACCAGTCGCTCTGTCATTGATGGTTAAGATAGCATTTTTGTGATTTTTGCCTATAATCAGGTCAATTTCCAAATCACCAAAACGCTCACGTAGTTCAACTTCAGGCGGTCTTTGAGATATATCTGTGCGATTGGGGATTGTTCCCCGTTTGTCATAAATCAAACTTCGCTTTTTGTAGTGACGTCCTCTGTTTCTCAAGTCAAGATAAAGCGTTCCTTGTTGACGCTTATTTTTCCAGACAAACTGATAGATGCGTTCGTGTGACACACAGTTATCTCCATTTATTTTGGCAACACCTGCAATTTGTTCCGGACTGTATTTGAGACGCAATTTATCTCGTACATAATCCTCAACCTCAGGTGTGAAGGTTCTCGGTTTAGCTTTGTATGCCTGACGCTTCAGGTATTTACGATGCGCTAAATCATCTTTGTATCGGCCAGATCGGGCATCAGCATTGCGGCGGATTTCACGACTGACTACTGATTTATTTTTATTTATAACACGGGCAATCTCACTTTGTGGATAGCCATTTTGCAACATTGTGCTAATAGTATATCTTTGTTCTCTGGTTAAATGACTCATAAATGTCAACTTTGGTCGGTAGACAATATAAGTAATTTTTTCCATCAGGGCAAGGGGGACGGGTTCCTCCTGGCTCTGTAAAAACAAAATTTCCTATTTTGCCTCCAAAGTTGCATTTACTAATTGAATTCACTACTTAAAGAAAAGCCGAAATCTATTTTATTGTAAATATACACAATTAAACTTTAGTAAAACCAAAATCATTTTTTTAGAACATCAGTCATTTTCTGACCTTAAAATAGTCCAATACAGTAGAAAAAACTAACAAAACACAAAAACTAATCCTAGTAACCAGAATAAAATAACTAGCATCCAACAACAAAATATTCTGAAGCTTTTATTTCCCTACATTTTCAAACCCGTACAACTGAAAAAATACCTTAACAAATAAAACCAACCCATTAGAATTAAATAATAGATTGATTGAATTTGAATTTTCCTATATCTGCATCTTAAATTTAGCAATATAGATTGAAACAACCGATATAAAAATGGTGGTCGGAATTAATTTTAGTGGGGCTAATAAATGAAACCATACAAATATTGAGACAAATAATACTAAAAAAAGGATACTTGCATACTTATTTAAAATTGGAATTTTTCTTTCTTTAGAAATCACTAAACTGAATAAAAGATACACAGTTATAGCAAGACATAGATAAATAATCAGATTGATAATTCGTATAAAATTTGCAAACCGGGTTGTTTGTATTACTCCATTTAAATAAAGTTGTTTAGAGAGTAAATTACTTTCCAGATTGGCTTTCATTCGTGTTTCATCCAGTTTATCGGCATTTAAATTGATTTGTCTGAATGTTGTAGCATTCACATAATCCAGTGTATGAATATATTTCAAGAGTTTATCAAGGTCGCATAAACTTAAATGATGTTTAAAAGTATAATCATGAAACATCACAACAATTACTCCGTTCCTGTTTTTATTTTTAGATAAAACAAAATGCAAATCATTGAAGTCTTCGAGAGTTTCTGGACCATATACTAGTTTTTTATTAGAGAAACTTTGTCCCACACATAAAGCGGAAGAAAGTATGTTTATATTATTTTTTTCTAAAACGCTCAATGTATTGCTATCATAAGCATTAAAAGGAGGAATAAAAGTTTTAATATTAGTTTTAAAAACCGAATCCAGAAAAATCTTACCCATTGTAATTCTTCTGTTTTGTTCAATGATATTCAATCCGACAAATTCACCTTTCAAAATTTGTTGGTGTGTAAAACCATGCAAAGCTATTTCAATTGATCCATTGTGAACGCCCTCATTAATTAGCGGTAAAAGTCTAAATTCCTTTTCAAGGATAAATTTTTCACTAAAATCTGCCGGGATTACTCCCAAAACCAATGGGATTTGATTCTTTTGAAAAATCCGAACTACTTCTTCATTTATTTTATCTGATTTCAGAATAAAATCATCATATCTGAATACTATTTTAAGTCCTGCAACTGTAGAACCCAAAAAGGCAAACAATATAAACAAAATGAGAGTCAATTTCAATTTCATACCTATTATATTTATCAATACTGCCTAAACCAGGGACCTTCGTGTTTAAATATTCTTTTTAATCTTTTATTTAATCTGGAAGGAAGTCTTTTTATCCCGATCTTACCATATTCAAAAGGGACAAAATACAATTTATGAAAGCGTAAATCTGCTTTTCGATTTATATTTTCATTTTCAGGATGAATAATGAACTTTAATTCCCCATTTTTTAAATTAGCAGCTGAGCTATTTTCATCAAAAGTATGAGTTGCTCCATTATCAAAACCTATGTTGGTAGAAAGATTCACGTTGGGTGAAATACCCTTTCCTCTGTGCAACCAGATACTCATCCAAAACTGTTGATCCCAACTTGAATCGCCATATCCATCTTTCTGAACCTCAAGGAGTCTATCATACCAGTATTCACGTTCTCGTAAAGTAACTTTATAATACGATAAGGCTTTATAAAAATCTTTCTTTGTAATTTGTAAAAGTGAATAATCAAAGTCAGTCCATGCTCTTTTCCAGGTTGCCCATGCACAAAGTGTACGGTTCATCATCGAAAAATAATAGCTACCATCTCCATATACTC
>CAZEEB010000030.1:0-14798 GCA_964511245.1 uncultured Paludibacter sp. | reverse complement strand
CAAGCTTCCGAAGCCATGGTAGCACCTTCGGTAAGGAAAAACGAAGCATGAGCTATCACATCATGCATCTTCTCCGCTGAAAATTTCACTAAGTATGGTTTGTAAAATGGGTCTATCGTTTCACTTTCCGATGATACCAACACACGCATCTTCCTGGACAATTCCAACACCATTTGTTTCTTTAGCTCTTCGGCCAGAGGCTTCACTTCGCTATCATGACGGGCATCGTATGCAATATAGCGTACCAACGCATAAGTACTGTCCTCCAACCCTATTTCTTTCAAAACATCCGGGTTCGGTCTATAATATTTGCTATGCAGATAAAGTTGTTCTATATAACCCTGAAAGTACTGTTGGTTCTTGCCAAGTTTTTTCTTGAAATAAAAGGGTGTTAGCACTGCCGAACAGAAGGGTTTATACAAGCTATGATTCACTTTGTTATGTTCTGTATCGTCCAACAAAATGGAAGGCTTACGAAACAGAAAGGCGCTAATGGCACAGGGCGAAGATGCAAAACCCATATACAAATCAGGTCTGGTTTTCAACGACTGTTTAACAATAAACCAAATAATACCCAATAAATAAAGTATAGTATGAAATAAGCTTTTCCGTGTTGGCCTTTTATTACGTATGCTATGCTTTATTTCAAATTTATCCAATAAGTCATTGATAATCTTACTATCGCGATTACTTATCACAAAGCTATAACCCTTACTCTCCATTATTTTAATAAAATTTTTAAAATAATGTACATGTGCCGGATGATTAATATCAATATAAATCTTCATTGTATTCTATAAATTATAGTGAGTGTCAATCTAATCTTTAAATCTTATCCTTAAAAACGATTCTACAAACTTTTTACTCCTGTCCTACTTACGACCCACTATAATCAATCTCTCAAACATCCAATAGGAACAACCAAAACACCGTCATTCCGACGATAAGCAAATTGACCGCCAGTTAACACCATCAAAAAAGAAGCTTCTCCCATTTTATTTTCATCAATTTTTGCTTTTAATACCAATAAATTTTGTGCGGCCTCCTCAATTTGTTTGTTCCCTAATTTTACTTCTATAGCAGCCCAACGACCATCTCGTAATCGTACAATCAAATCTGATTCCAATTCACTTTTATCCCGATAATGAAACACATCGCCATCAATTGCTTGTGCATAAACCCGAACATCACGGGTACATAAAGATTCAAACAAGAAACCAAAAGTCTTAAAATCATTCAAAACACCCTCGGGGTTAGTTCGCAGTACTGCAGTAGCAATAGAAGGATCAACAAAATGTCGTTTTGCTGATGTACGAATAGCCGTTTTCGAACGCAAAGAGGGTAACCAGGCAGGTAAATCTTCAACCACATAAATTCGTCTTAAAGCATTCAAATAAGAACTTATTGTTTTATCCGAAATGCTTGCATCTGTTGCTTCTATATCGTTTTTAATAGTTTCTATCGAAGCCATTGTACCCACATTTCTTGCCAATGAACGCAACAACATTCTCACTCTATCCGGATTTTTCTCCACATTATCAACCCTCGATACATCATAATTTATCACAGCCTCCACATAATCCCTGGCCATACCTAATGCCGATGTTTCATTTTGCTTAATGCTGGCCGGCCATCCACCCCTACATAAAGCAAAAGCAATTTTCTCTATCGTCAATTCAGATACTGCTTCAATATCCTTACTCCCATCAAAAAGACTTCGCAATGATACTGACCCATTCGATTCATGCGACTCAAAAAGACTCATCGGACGCATTAGTATTCGAGAAATACGCCCCGTGCCCGTATGTGCAGTTACATTATCGGTTGGCACTGCTGAACCTGTAAGAACAAACTGACCCACTTTCGCCCTTTTATCCACTTCAAACCGAATGGCATCCCACAACACCGGAGCAATTTGCCACTCATCAATCAACCTTGGTGAACTCCCTTTGAGCAATAACGATGGTTTTGTATCGGCCATTGCCTGATAGGATGTCGTATTATCAGGATCCTGCATATACAACAGGCTTTGTGAGACATTCGATGCAGTACGAGTTTTCCCACACCACTTAGCGCCTTCAATCAACACTGCCCCGGCTGATTGTAAAGCAATTTGTAATTCGTCATCGCACAACCGTAAAAAATAGGACTTATCACTCATTATTTAAGTCAATATGTTGATTATTTTGCAAATATATAACAAATTCCTAATTTGGCAAACTTTTACTTCCAAGTTTGGCAGTTTTTCACTTCCTAAGTTGGCATAATTTTACTTCCTCCCTTGGCAATTATATGTATCTTTTTGTCTAATAGTGCTTATCAATTAGCACTTCTTACTGTCCACTTTTTAAGGGGACGAGCAAAGCGGAGGGGTTCAATAATCACTTATCACTAACCAAAAGCCATTTATAAGCCGGAATAAGTTTAATTTCTAAACCATGTAACTCTATCAATTCTTCTTTATCCCAAGTAATCAAAAACAAGTTTGTGCATTTTAATTCTACCGAGGATTCAACTAAAGCATCCAATTCACGTTTTAATGTTTTGGGTTGATCTATATTATAACACACCTGAATGAGCTGATCTATCTGATGCCCCTTACGAACCACAAAATCAATTTCACGATCATTACGTGTTCGATAATAAAAAATATCCAGCTCTGGTTTTAAATCACGACGCAATAGTTCAATAAAAACAAGATTCTCAAGTAATCGACCATAATTTGGTGATAACTCAAATGAGCGTGCCTTAATAAATCCATTATCAATAATATATATTTTATATGCTGACTTTTGATGATTTTTCAGTTTAGTAGTATAGCGGGTAATATGCTGAAAAAGATAAGGTTCCTCCAAATAACCAATAAATTTTTGAACAGTAGCTACGCTATTAAAATCCAATGCATCCTTCAGTTGATTAAATGAATAAAGATTGGTATAATTTGACAATAAATAGTTAGACAGATCATAAAGCTGTTGCGTTTGTCGCACCTTAAAACGTTTGAGAATATCCTTCAGCAATATCGAATCAAAAAGTGACGAAAGGTAGTTTTTCAAAATTCCCGGATTCAATAGCGTTTCCGGAAAACCACCATTATACAAATAAGTATACAACAAACCAAGTATTTTACCTGTTTCTATGGGAGTTAGTTCTGCTTGGGTTGGCTGACTTTTTTCATTAAATTTGATGGATTATGCAAAACTAAACGGCAAAACTGTAATTTGAACATACCGCCCTGTAAGCGTAGATGCCATCTCGTGCGAAAGCAGTTTAGAATTTGAACCCGTAATTACCAAATTTATTCCACGCCTATACAGTTTATTCACCCACATTTCCCAATTAGGAAGGTTTTGTATTTCATCCAGCAACAAGTAGCTAAAATCCTTATAAACGTCATTCAAGCCTTGAATAACAGCATCCTCATCAAAATATTTCAAAAGCAACTCATCATCAAAGTTAAGATAAGCAAAGCTTTGATTTTTAAGCAATTGCAAGGCTGTAACAGATTTACCAGCTCTACGTGGCCCTGTTATTAGTTTTATAAGCGTTGTTTTCAAATAGTCTCCTATTATAGCATCTTCTATTCTAGAGATATAAGGTAATTCTATCAATAAATCGCGCTCTTCTTGTTGCTGAAAAAGGATGTTTTTTATCATTTCATTATTTTATACTGAACAAAAATACCTTTTTTTATTCAATACAGAAAATTTATTGAACAAATAAGTATAGATTTTTCTTTAGCACTAAGCACTACCTACTTCTTACTGTCCACTTTTTAAGGGGACGATCGAAGCGGAGGGGTTCACTATACACTTATCACTAATCGTTTATTAACTTCCCTTTCGTTTTAGGTGCCTCTTGTTTTGTTTATTACTATTTCCTCTTCTTTCGACTTAATTTCAAATAGATATTTTTAAACCATATATATAAGCCATTCTGATTGTTACCCAACATTGATTTAAGTATGGTTCTTAGTTTTGCCATAATAGTATCCAAAAACACATATATAGCAGATAAATTTCCCACTTTAATCAAGGATTTTTCATTGATTACTTTAATTATATCTTGTGAAATTTCATAGTACACACGTGCAGTATAATGGTTTATATTATTTGTAAAGTCCGATTGTGATTTCACATAATCATTAATATCAATGATTTTAATTTGAGAATTCTCTTTCGCAAATGCTCTTATGGCTTGGTTTAATTCTTTATGATAGATATGTCGGTTAATGTAAGCTGGATTTGTATTTTTCTCATAAGCTAATTCAACACCAATTATTAAACAAAGTGTAGTTTGACTCCCTAAATATTCCAACATTTTCTTCAAACGTTTAATATAGTCAGATGGCTCTGTTTTACCAACATAGCTGTATTTTAAAGAAAAATCTTTCAGATAATCTAATGTAAAACTGTTATTTGCATTATGAACAGCTCCCGATACATAATCATCCCAATACTGACTATCATTAAGTGAATAAGTAAATTCTCCAAATACAACTTTTATTTTCGGGTTGTCTTTTTTTTGATATATGCCATGGTTCGATTCAATAAGCGTACTCAAAAAAATTATATCATAATTGCCATCAAAAAATGATCCCTTAAGCATTTCTGAATCAACAAAAATACAGTCATTTATTATTTCTTGTTTTTCGGCGGTTGAATACTCCTTTAAACCTAAGATATGTACTGAATGATTTTGAGCATCAATAATATTAGCTTTTACTTTTTCTACATATGTAAACTCAGAATTTATACTTCCATTATGTTTTATATAGGCCATGGTTTGTAATAAATCACATGGACCTTTTATGAGAATTTTAGTATGGTTTTTATTGTCTATAATGGATTCATTTGTAGCTAAAGTCTTTTCGTTCGAACTTAATGATTGATTAATCCACTTAGGTGCATCATTCATAGACACAAATGATGTAACATCTCCAACAACAACCAAATTCGGAAATCCAAGTTTTGCATAAACATATTGCTCTATTCCCTGCCCAATGGTTCGACAAGAAAAAAGAAAATGCTCCAAGTGATTATCAATTAAAGCATAAAACCCGACGATACCATAATCCCCAAATTTATCACTTACAGAAATATAAGCACACTTTGCTTGATTATTATTCAACAAATCAAATAACTCTTCTATCGTAATCCGTTTCTTAGTATAATTTAATTGATTTGAACGTAATATTAACTCATGAATTCTTTCTATTTCTAATAAACAATCTTCAGATATCGTAACCTGTATTTCACTTGCATAAAGAAACTCTTCATTACTATCATATTTCTTTTGTTCCTGATTTTTTTGTTCAAGCAGCTTGTATTGTTCTAATCGTGAATGCGTTACATCCTTTTTTTCCAGGCTTGAAACAAAAGCATACAATTCTTCAATAATTTCGGGGTTTCCTACCATTATTTCAGGGGAATAATGCTTGGCTTCTTCCAAATTAGTAATTTCGTCATCTATAAAAAGAACATTCTCTGCCCTCAATCCCATTGTTTTAATCAAACTACGAATGCGCTGTCCCTTTGGTGTCCATTCTATGGATGGAAATACAAAATATTCAAATACCCCAAGTGCTTTAAGCTTATCTGCCGCAACTTCAAAAGTGTTTTTAGAACAAATTGAATTTATGATACCACAATCTGTCAATGAAATAATCAGATCATTATTCTTCTGTATAGCTTGTATATCTACTTCACTGATTGTGCCGTTCCAGAAAGTATTATCTAAATCCCAAATGATTAATTTTATTTTCTTAAAGTCCATGTATATTAGTGATTAGTTGGTAGTGGTTAATGTCATATCTGAGTTGTTAATTGACAGCTTTAAATGCCGAGTCTTAGCACCCCGCAATTTATCCCGACTTAGTGGGAGGGGCTTAGGGGGCACTGCGTCTTTAAGCCCCTTTAGGGGTTTGGGGCATCACTAATTTCGTCTATAAACTCCCTAAACCACATTTCCAAGTGTATCCATTTCCAAATTTCCTTCGAAATATCTATTTCTTTATTCAAATGTCTTTTGTAAAGTTGCAGGGCAATTTCAGGATTAACAATATTCCGATTTTTAAACGATTCAGATGATATTAAATCAAGAATCAGTTTTTGAAACTTTTCAGTTCTGTACCAATCATCTTGTGGAGTTGCAAATCCTAATTTATCTGTACGAAGTCGAATTTTATCGGGTAAAATATTTTTTAAAGAGTCCCTTAATATACTTTTGGTAAAACCCTTTTTAATAATAGCCGAACTATTGAGCGACAATGTATATTCCACCAGTCGATAGTCCAGGAATGGATTACGCGACTCCAGTGAGAAAAACATTGAATTGCGGTCGTTCCATTTAAGCAAATGTTCAAGTTTATATTCAAAATGATTAATCAGTGATTCATGTAAATTTTTTGAAGCATATAGATTGCTTACTACAGACGAAATTTTATGATCCGACAGTCGCGCTACAAATTCATGTGAAAGAAAGCCTCTATTTTTAACACTTAATTTTGTTTCAATTTGATTTGGTAATAAAAAATACAGAAAAGTTTTAAAAGCAAACAAGGATTTATGCATTTTATAATAAGCAATACTTTCTCTTATCAGGCTAATAAATTTGAAATTTTGGAGTAAGTCTTTGAAATAGAAGCCATAAAAATAATGATAGCCCCCCAATTGTTCGTCTGCACCTTGCCCATCCAACGTAACCGTAACATGCTGTTTTGCCAGTTTCATAACCAGATATTGAGCATAAGGGCCTGTTGAAGGGATTGGTTCGGCATGTATTTTAATAAAATCAGATAAATCATTCAATAAAGTTTCTGCGCTTGGGGTTATTCGATACATATTAGCTAAGCTATCGGCATATAAATCTATATATTCTGATTCGTCTGCTTTAAGGCCCTTATCATAAACCGCCGAGAAAGTGTTAATATCGGGGCGATTTAATCGAACTGCAATAATTGAAGTTATGGCCGAAGAATCTAAACCCCCGCTTAAACAAACTCCCACTGGTACATCGCTCCGCATACGTAGCTGAACAGCATCTAGCAATAATGATTTGTATTTTATGGGATCAGCATTATGTTTAGTGAGTTGTTTTTTTAAATCATACCATTTCCTTATTTCAAATTTAGTTGACTTAATTGTAAAACAATGTCCGTGTTGTAATTTTTTAATTCCCTGAAAAAAAGTATTTTCTGTATGGTCGGTTCTATTGAAAGTCAGAAAATCGAATATCATGGTTTCATTTTCTTTATTTCGCTGACCATAAACTGCCAATATGGGCTGTATTTCGGATGCAAATATAAATGTTGACTCATCCACATAATAATAAAATGGTTTAACCCCAAACCGATCACGTGCTCCAAATACATCGCCTGTTTTTTTATCCAGAATTACAAAAGCAAACATACCGTTGAATTTGTCCAAACAAGCTTCTCCATACTGAATATAGGCTTTTAATAATACTTCTGTATCAGTTCCTGTTTCAAATTCTACTCCCAATAACTTTAGGTCTTCTCGTATTTCCAGATAATTATATATTTCTCCATTGAAAACAAGTATGTATCTGCCCGTTGGGTCTGTCATAGGTTGATGCCCGGCCGGGCTTAAGTCTAATATACTTAAACGCACAAAACCCAATCCAATATTTTTTTGAATAAATAGCCCCTCATCATCCGGTCCACGATGCTTCATGGTAGCCATCATCTTCCGGAGTTTTGGTTCCTCTATTGCTCGCTTATCAAAATTGATTATTCCACAAATGCCACACATAAAATTCAATTAATAATTAATAGTTAATAATTTAAAAACTAAAACCAACTGTTTACTTTTTTCTTAAAACTACTCTGCTATACTTATCGGGACTACCTACTACAATCTACTAACTACCTTCTATTTACTATCTACCAACTACTATCTACCTACCATCTACTATTTACTATTTACAAACACCTCATGCTGCATCTCTACTAAACCGCCCCAGGCCCCTAAAGGGGATGTATAGTTTGTATTGGTCATCTTAAAATTCTACTTATATTTTCTTTTGTACTATCTTTTTTTAATGTAAACTGGGTCTTTACACCCCTTTAGGGGCTTGGGGCAGTCCAGGTTCAATCAAATACATTTTAATTTCACTTACAACCTTTTCAATTTCATTCACCACATCTTCATTCGTAAATCTAATTACAGTCAAATCAAACCGATTCAGTTCAGCTGTACGTCCTTCATCATAATCCTTCTGATTTAAATGAATCTCTCCATCAACCTCAATAATCAACTTATATTTATGACAATAAAAATCAACAATGAACATATCCATAGGATGTTGCGCTTTAAAACGAACCCCTAACTGATTTTTATTTAATCGTTCCCAAAGTAGTTTTTCTGCCAAAGTCATATTCTTCCTTAACTGTTCGGCATTTTGAAATATCTTTCTATTTGCTCCAAAAAACATTTCAGGAAGTTCTGTTTGTTGCATATTTATTTATCTTTATCAGCCCCAAGCCCCTAAAGGGGATGTTTAGTTTGTATTGGTCATCTTAAACTTCTACTTATATTTTCCTTTTTCTTTTTTTTTAAGTAAACTACGTCTTAAGCCCCTTTAGGGGTTTTGGGCAACATACTGCGTCTTAACATCCCCTTTAGGGGCTTGGGGCACTAACCTACCGTATATCTCCAGAATCCTTTTAGCCACCGTTTCATCATCCAGTCCTAATTCAATAATTCTATCACGACCTTTTGTTCGATTATTGAAATCAAATGCCAGTTTTATTTTTTTTGCTACAACTTTGGGATCATACGAACACAAATAACAACCTTCAAGCTTTCCAAAAAGGTACTTTATATCTGCTATATCAGTTGCCACAATTGGACAGTTACAAGCCATTGCCTCTTTTAAAGCTTGGGGTGAGCCTTCACTTTTTGACGGTAAAATAAATAAGTCGGCAGCGCACATCAGTTTTGAAATCTGCACTCTGTTTAATCCCTTCATTTCTATAACATGTATATCCAACTCCGGCAATAAGGCAACCGCTTCTTTTACCAAGGGGTAATTTTTACGTAAATTATCAAAAGCACCTCCAAAAATTATATGTTTTTTATTTTTATCCAGTCCGGTTTCAT
Source organism: uncultured Paludibacter sp. (assembly GCA_964511245.1). Lineage (GTDB taxonomy): Bacteria > Bacteroidota > Bacteroidia > Bacteroidales > Paludibacteraceae > Paludibacter. Next base: position 5,676 of record CAZEEB010000030.1, on the reverse strand, counting down.
TTAGTGCCTCCGTTTTTTCTGTAATTTCAATATTTTGAAAATCTATACCACAAGCTAAGATTGTATATTTAATTTTATTTTTAAAATAACATCGGTCATATATATGTTGAGCCACGTAGATATTATGCACTGCAAATAAGGATGCTGTCGATGAAATAATATTAGCAACTATCGTATGTGTTTCACCATCGTGAAAGGTGATTACAACTGGCACCATCCGTTGAATAACAGCCAAAGCACCACTTAAGCCATAATGAGCATGAATCAAATCGGGTTTAAAAGATTTAATTTTATTTTTTAATGAAAAATAATTCTTCAAATAGCCCCAAAAACCTTTACCAATTATGGGTGAATAATCTATTTCAACACCTTGCTGCATCAAAGCTTTGGCTTGCTCTGTTACAAAAGGGCTAATATATCCGGCATTTTTACTACAAACTATAAGAATCTTCATGCATTATTTTTTTAATAGCTGTCAGTATTGTAAATCCCAACAATTTGAATTTATTGTAAACTCTTATAAATTTCTAAGATTTTCAAGGCTACAGTTTTAGAATCTAAACCCAATTCAAATATTCTTTTTCTGCCTTCAGTTCGTTTATCAAACTCCAGTGCTTTTGTGATAGATTCTGATACATCTTTTGGATCAAAACTTGTTATATAACAACCCTCTAAATCTCCCAATAAATGTTTAATGTCTGCTACATCAGTGGCTACTATGGGACAATTACATGCCATAGCCTCTTTTAATGCTTGAGGAGATCCTTCACTTTTTGTAGGTAAAATAAACAAATCGCAAGCACACATTAAATTTGTAATTTGAGCTCTGTTTAAACCTTTCATTTCAATCACTTCAATATCATTCCTTTTCAAAAGTGAAAGTGCATCTTGAAGTAAAGGATAGTTTTTGCGCAGATTATTAAACGACCCACCAAATATAATATATTTTTTTTGATTGTTTAATTTTGATTCTAAAATTCCTGTTTCTTTATTTATAACTTTTATATTATCCACATCTACTCCACATGCTAAAATAGAATAAGCTTTTTTCTTTTTGAAATAACACAAATCATAAATATGCTGAGCAACATAAATGGTATGTTCGGCTAACAAAGATGATAATGATGATATAAAATTCGCGGATTTGGATAAGGTTTCACCATTATGAAATGTTATAACTACAGGAACTTTTCGTTGTAATACGGCCAAAGCACCACTTAGGCCGTAGTGTGCATGAACTAAATCGGGTTTGAAACTTCTAATTTTTTTTAAAAGCGAATAATAATTTTTCAAATAACCAAGTATACCTTTCCCTACTATGGGAGAGTATTCAACTTCAATGCCAAGTTTTATGAGTGCATTGGCTTGTTCAATTATAAATGGACTAATATATCCAAAATTTTTACTACAAACTATGAGTATCTTCATTTGTATATTATAATGATTTTTTTACAACTATTCCATCTTGTTTAAGAATATAGGCAGGGTTACCAACTACTACACAATTATCAGGTATATCTTTAAAAACTACTGCAGCTGGTCCTATTTTACAATTATTGCCAATAGTAATACCACCTACAATAATTGCTCCTGCAAATATCTCAACATTGTCTTTCAACGTAGGAGCAAGTCCATTTTTAAAACCAAGTGTTACATTATGTGCTATTTTGCAATTACTCCCAATGGATGTGGCATTCAAAATAGTACCATAAGCATGATAAAGAATCAAACCACCTCCAATGGGCGTTTTACTAAAACCTAAGTTTTGAATGGGCGGGGCTAAAAACTGTATTAACCATTTTACTTCTCCTATGCGATGATAAAATAAACCACGAAAAGAACGATGATAAAATAAAAAATGAAGTAATGCAAACAAATTACTTGATTTAAGATTGTCTTGTCTTTTATATGCTTCAATATCTTCAATAATTAATGACTGATTTTTTGATATAATAAATGCAAGGAGATGTGGGAAAAATCGAAAAATATTAATATATAGAACAATTTTTTTTATTTTTTTCATCTGTTTATAATTTTTTTTTGTCAGATGGAACTCACAAAACAAAATTTAATCATGCCCCTGTGGGTCAAAATAGATTAAATTTTGTCATGTTCGTTTCATAATAAAAAAACATATTTAATTAAATGCTTTAAACATCCTTAATTAGAACTAAGTTCTTAAAGAAATATTAATTTTGTGATTGCTTAAATTTAACTTATTTTTTTTCAATTGTATCAATCACATCATATAAAGTTTTCCAACCAATAACCTCCCGAATGGAAAATTTGATTGAATATTTTGTTTCTAACAAAACCGTAAATTTAATATTTGTCAAAGAGTCCCAACCTTCTAAATCTTTAATTTTAGATTCCAAAGTCAAATTATCATTTTTTTTTCCTAAATCCACATTGATGAATTTAACTAAATCAGTAAGTATTTCTATTTTTTCCATATTTATAATTTTTTTGAATCAATTTGTATGATATGATCATTCTGGATGCCACTCTGTACCATCATTTAAAAACCATGTATTTGGAGCTATATTTTTATTGACTACAGAACCTGCCGCAATAATTGCTCCCTTCCCAATGGTTACCCCGGGCAAAATAACTGAACCTGCTCCAATTACTACATTGTCTTCAATTATAACATCATCTATTGTATAATTGTCTTTCCAGGTTTCACCATCCGAAAAGCTTACCGAGTAACTAAATATTGATGTGTAGGCTGCAATTCCAACTTTATTACCAATCGAAATTTTACCAGAAGCTGCATTTAAAAAAACACCTACTGACAGAGAACAGTTATCTCCTATTGATATTTCGCCTAAGCCTACCCCCAATACTGCATTTTGCCATATTTTAGTATTTTTTCCAATCTTTAATTGATATGGATTTCCAACAATCTTAACCCCGCTTTTCAAAAAAGAGCCTTTACCTAATGCTCCAATTAAAGGTTTTCGAATATAATGTGTAATAATATCACGAAGTCTCGTAACTATTCTAAAGATTAATAATAAAATATTTTTAATATTCATAACTTTAATTGAGTTGAGTTTTTAAACTGTTTTTATCAATTTTCCCATTCTGATTAAGAGGAAATTTCGATACATTTATAAATTTTGAAGGAATCATATAGGAAGGAATTTTCTCTTTCAGATAACAAACTATTATTTCATTTGAGCTTAGTTCGGATTCAATAAATAAGGCTATTTCTGTATTTCCAATACTATCTTCATACGCAATAGCCACAGCATTTTTTCCTTGAAGTACATTTCGGGTATGATATTCAATTTCACCCAATTCAATGCGATAGCCTTGAATTTTGACCTGAGAATCCTTCCTTCCACAATATAATATATCGTCGGACATATCATAATAACATAAATCACCGGTTTTGTAAAAGCGCCAGGAAACACCTTCTATTTCTTTATCAAAAAATGAACTGGCAGTGATAATCTCATTTTTCCAGTATCCTAAAGTCAGTTGTGGACCCGCAATACATAATTCTCCTTTCTCTCCTATCCCTAATGAATTATTTTGTTCATCAACGATTATCGATTTTAAATAGTTCATTGCTTTACCAATACATAAAAGTCCATTTGCGTGCTTATTCTCTACTTCTCTTTTAAATTCATACCAAGTACAATAAATTGTAGCCTCAGTAGGACCATAAAAATCATAAATTCGGGCATTGGGTATGCACTTTGACCATTCTTCAACCAACTCCAATTGAGAAGCCTCTGCGGTCAGTATACAATGTTTCATCTCTTCCAGGCGGATTTCATCAAAATATGGTTTTAAAAAACGAATCATTGATGGAGCCATAGCTCCAAAAGTTATTTGATGATCTTCAAGTAATCCATAAATATAATTATTTTTTATTTCATCGTGAGGTACGGTATACACACAAGCACCAACAGTCAATGCCGATAGATAGGATTGAACCGAAACATCAAATGTTAAATCAAAACATTGTAAACATCTATCATTTTTAGCTAAATTAAATCCGGTTTCACAAAAGGATTTCATAAAACTACCAATACTGTTTCTTGTAATCGGTACTCCTTTTGGTTTACCGGTGCTACCTGAAGTAAATAAAATATAAGCCAACTCATAATCAGAAACATAAGTTGGTATTAAATTCATTTCAAACTCCGGAAGATGGTTGGTTTTAATATAGCTGACTGAATCAAAAAGTGGTCTCTCGCTCGAATCCAACACAATATTAATATCTGCCTGAGAAATAATGTCCAATCCTCTTTCAATAGGCTGTTTCGGATGTAAGGGTACATAAGCCAAACCATCCAGCCATAATGCAAATATTGAAGCATAGGTTTCAATATCATCATTGGCAACTAATCCTATATTTTTTCCTTTAAACTGTTCGCTGCTTAATGCATTTCTGATTTTTGAAATTTGATTTCCAAAATCTGAATAGCTATAAAAAACTTCAGCGATGCAAAAAGCATTTGAATCCTTTTCGTTTTTGATTGAATTGAGTACCGGAGTAATGATGTTTTCTAAAAACATAAAGTATTTTTTGAATTATTTTTTATGTGTATTATTAAATATAAAGGGTTTCTAAATAGGGTTCTAAATTATGTTTTACAATATATTCCCAGGTAGATTCGCTATACAGTTTTTTTATATTTTCCGAATTATATGTATCTCTTTGTTTCCAAAACTCTTCTAATCCTTGAGCAAATGCATCAGGGTTATCATCAATTAAAACACCGGCTTCAGAAGTCATCGCCAATTTATTCTCTAAAGTGTTGGTTGAAATTACCGGCATACCTGCCAGTAGATATTCATAAAGCTTTGTTGTAGGCTGACAAGTAAAACCATAAGTAATGGGTATATATACAACGCCGACATTGCATTGTTGAAATAAACCAAAAGCCTCTTCATGATTTTTCTTACCGTGAAAAGTTACTATTTCTGATAAATGAAAGCGTTCTATATCATTTATTAGTTTTTTTTCATCAGCTTCTGTACCATAACCCACAATATGATATTTTAGAGGTATTTCGATATTCCTCTTGTGAAAGATAGATATACCCTCAATGGTTTGATCAATATTACGACCATAAATGATACCAATATAAAATAAATTGAAAGTTTCAAATGTCTTATTTGGCAAATTTATCGGGTCACCACCCAAGGGAAGATAATGACATTTTCTGACAGGCAAACACATTTTTGATGCCAAATTCATGGATATTACAGTAATTCTTTTGAAAAAAAAACTTGATAAATATATTTTGAAATCATAGTTGGAAAACTTCTTTTTATCCATCCATACATCGCCTGTACGAATATCTAAAATTGATTTCCTAAAGAGATTGCACAATCGAATCAACAAGCTTCCCTGTCCATCAACAAGAAATAAAATATCGAAATTTTCTTTTCTAATTAGTGTATTAATTTTACTCAGATAAATCCAATAACGTAAAATTTTATTTTTATGTGCCTGGATATGATGAATCTTAATATCTTCAATTTCAGGTCGAGTATCAGCGCCATCAAATCCTACATAATGAATATCATACTTGCTTTTATCCAAATACTTACAATACATATAAGTATCAGTATGAGCACCAAATTGAGATGTTAGGCTTATTAAAATCTTTTTTTTCATCACTAATCGTTAATCACTTATCACTAATAGTTAAA
>CAZEEB010000029.1:0-14854 GCA_964511245.1 uncultured Paludibacter sp. | reverse complement strand
TAGCTTAAAAAAATCCCGTATTTCAATTAAGAAATACGGGATTTGAATATAATTGCCAATTTAAACAGACATTCGGGGAAATTTATTTTAACCATTAAAACAGGCTATCAATTGCATCCGTCATGTGCGACCAAAGGAATTTTTTCTTTTCTATTTTTATGTTTTGAATCATGTTCTCAGAACGTGAATTTTCAAAAAAATCAACTAGCGAGTCAGCAATTTGTTTTGGTTCGACATCAATTACATATCCTACTTTGCCATCGGGTATTGTTTCGGCCAATCCGCCCACATTAGTTACTAACATCGGTTTTTCAAAATGATATGCAATTTGACTCACTCCACTTTGAGTAGCGGTTCGATAAGGCTGAGCCACCAAATCAGTCAAACTAAAATAATTTCGAACTTCATTATCGGGAATAAATCCGGTTCGAAGTTCCACCACGGTTTCTAACTTTAAGCGTATAATTTGTTCAAGGTAAGGTTGAGGATTTTCATAAAATTCACCTGCCACGACGAGTTTCAATGGCAATTTTCGTAATCGCTCATCGGCAAATGCATCAATTAACAAGTCTAATCCCTTATAATGCCGGATAAATCCAAAAAACAACACATAATTATTTTGATCGTACAAACCAAGCTTCATGGCAGCTTCTTTTTTGGTCAGCAAATCGCCATAATGATCATAGATTGGATGGGGCGAAACCGTTTTGGGTTTGTTGTGCTTGTCAAACTGATTGATATCATCAATCACTGACTCTGCCATAGCTACAAAACCATCCATTGAGTCAACAAAATAACGAGGAAACAGCTTATCTAAAATGCTTGGTTCGTGTGGTATCATGTTGTGAATCAGACCAATAATTTTTGTTTTTGGTAAGCGAGCCAGTCTTGCAATAGTACCAAAACAGGGAGCAAAAAATGCCATCCAATAGCAAAATATAAGTTTGTCAGCAGATTTCTTTTTTATCATTCTTCCCACTTTTATCCAATTGAATGGATTCATAGAGTGAATAGAACGAGTAATTTTTAAGTCATTAGGAGCGGACTCGGTAGAATATTGTGATTTTCCGGGGAAAAGTAAAGCCGGATATTGAAGTGTGAATGTTATTATTTCAACATCATGGCCTTGTTTTGCATACTCGCGCGCCAAACGCTCATTGTAAGCTGCTAATCCACCACGATACGGAAATGCTGTTCCAATTATGATTATTTTCATCCGTAAATGCTTGTATTAGATTGATAAGCAAATAGTTATATGTATTTTTTCAGTTGAATGTAATTCTAACATTATGGTTCAACCCTGATCAAAAAAATATTCAATTAGACTGCCTGCTTTAATTTTGCAAAAGTACGAAATAATTTGTTGAAGCATATTTTTCAGCAACATTTTTTTTGCTGAATTACAAACTACAAAATAAAGTTATCAAAAAAGGTACTGTAAAATCCAATACAAATCCATTGTAAATAGAAATTATAGAAAATTCATTTCCCGAAGTACGTATTATTATTGGATAAGTTGTGTCCATAGTAGTTGCACCTCCGGCTGCAATGGGTGCCAAACGACCAAACCATCGAACCATTTGTGGAGCAAAACCAAGGGTTAATAACTCACGCATAATATTTGCCAACAATGCTATTGTAGCAAGTTCTGCACCTTTATATTGCGTAATTAAAATACTTGATAATGAATAATATCCAAACCCGGAGCCCACGGCAAGTAACTCAGAAAGAGTATGTTTAAAAAAACCTCCTACAATTAAAACGCCTGCTAGTGAACCTGCAATAGTAGTAACAGGTAAAAAAAGTACCCGTACGTTAATTTCACGAAATTGGTTGATTGTATCCGGCTGATGACCAATGCTAAAACCTACCGAAAACATCAAGGCGCTTAGCACATAAAAACTTATATCAACGTTTAGCCACGAAGCCGGAATCCAACGAAACAAGCCCATTAGTAAGCCTGCAGCAAAAAACAACAATATAATTAAACTTCCTTTCATTAATTATAAGTCTTGTTTGGGAACATTATTCATTTGTCTACACGAACAATATTCGAAGTTTGAAAGTGCAAATTTAGGAAATCAAGTACAAATTATAGAATATAATTCATCTGTTGTAGCTACAAAACGTGTTGCACCGGCCGCTTCAAGCTCCTTTTTGGGACGAAAACCCCAAAGCACGCCTACAAAAGGCACTTTGCTATTATATGCAGTTGCAACATCTACTCCCGAATCGCCCACATAAAGCACCTTTGATTTTTCAGTTCCGGCAATTTGAATAATTTCTTCCAGAATGCCCGGATTTGGTTTAACCGGATAGCCTTCACGTTGTCCAAAAACAGCTGTAAACTGAATGTCGGGAAAGAATTTATCGACCAACTGAACGGTGGCATCATGCACTTTGTTAGAAGCAACTCCGAGTTTAATTCCTTTATTTTGGATATCTATCAGTAAATTTGAAATTCCCGGGTATGGCTTTGTAAATTCGTCGGCATGAACAAAATAATGTTTGATAAATTCCACTTTCAACATCGAAATAAAGTCGGCATTTCGTTTATCTTCCGGTAATGTGCGTTCCAGCAATTTATTTACTCCATTACCAATAAAATAACGGTACGCTTCGAGGGGATGCGTTGGGAAATTATATGCCTGCAGGGCATGGTTTACACTGTTTGCCAAATCCTCAATAGTATCTAATAGTGTACCATCAAGGTCAAAAATTACGAGTTCAGTAGTCATGTAAAAAATCTTTATTATTAGCTTACAAAAATAGTAAAAAATGAACGGGACTCTATAAACTTGGAATGCTCATTCCGGTTATTTTGCGATACAAATCCAGCGCGTAAATATCGGTCATGCCCGAGATATAGTCCAACACCGACATTACTTTGCCATAAATGCTTGGACTGTCGGTTTCGTATTGCTCGGGAATGCGCATCAGCAATTGCTTCGAATAGGCTTTCTCGGGGCTCAGCACCGCTGCCACCAGATGCTCGAGTAATGTAAGAATGATTTTGTATCCGGCCAATTCCACATCAAGCACTTCTTGCGAGCGGTAGATTTTTTTGAATGCTGTTTTTGAACAATTCTCGTAAGCTTCCACCGATTGTTGTGGAAGTTTTTTGATAAGCGAAGAAGTGAAAGTTCCACTCAGAATTGCTTCTTCATTTTCGGCAAAAACAGCCGAGCTTTCGTCAATCAGTTGCCCTATAACCGACGAGCGGAGATAGGCAATTTGCTCATTTACATCACTTACCATTTCCATCGTTTCCATTCGGCGTGCTTTTCGAGCATCATCGAAAAAACCCAACAACAGATTTTTGGTTTCGTCCGTTGTCAAAATCCGAAGCTTGTGCGCATCCTCAATGTCCATAATCTGATAGCAAATATCGTCAGCTGCTTCCACCAGATACACGAGTGGGTAACGGGCAAAACGATTTGGATTTTGTGGCGAACGTGGAATACCCAGCTCAGCAGCAATTTTTTGAAAATCAGCTTTTTCCGAGTCAAAAAAACCGAATTTTTGTTTTTTCGGGTCGGAATAAACAGAAGCGTAAGGATATTTGACAACCGAAGCCAGAGTGCTGTAAGTGAGCACAAACCCACCCGGTCGGCGACCGTTGAATTGATGCGTGAGCAGTCGCAGTGCATTGGCATTTCCTTCAAAACAAATAATATCGCGCCATTCTTCTTCACTCATTTCAGCTTTCAGGTTCTGACCGTTTCCTTCGGAGAAATAGGTAGCAATGGCTTTCTCGCCCGAATGACCGAAGGGAGGATTGCCCATGTCGTGAGCCAGACAAGCGGCCGAAACAATAGAACCAATTTCTTCCAAATACGGCGTATCGATATTTTTTTTCGATTTCAGGCGGTGTGCCACATTAACGCCAAGCGAGCGGCCTACGCAAGCTACTTCAAGGCTGTGAGTCAGCCTGTTATGAACAAACACACTTCCCGGAAGCGGAAAAACCTGCGTTTTATTCTGCATACGGCGGAATGGTGCCGAAAAAATCAGTCGGTCGTAATCGCGCTGAAACTCGCTGCGGTCATCGTCCCGTTTCGCATGGTACGATTCCTGTCCGAAACGCTTGGTTGATAAAAGTTGATTCCAGTTCATTCTTTAAGATTATATAAAGTTAGAAAGCTCGTAAAGTTTTTAATGTCAGTTCAAACCGCAACTTTTTAGTTTATGAACTTTATACACTTTCTACTAATTTGGCATATGATAATTCTTAAGTTCTTTTCTATAAATCTTGCTTTTCCCATCGGTAACTTTGTCCATCCATGCCCAAAATTTGTCGCCATGGTTCATTTCTTTGGTATGGCACAGTTCGTGAAGTATCACGTAATCAACCAGATGTGCCGGAAGCAGCATAAGGTAAAGCGACAGATTGATACTTTTTGCCCGCGAGCAACTTCCCCAACGGGTTTTACTCGACTGTATCTTCACATCAGAGAATGTAAAACCATATTTATCGGCTAATTGTTTGGTTCGTCCGGGCAAAAGTCGTTTGGCTTCCTTGCGCATAAAATAGCTGATTCCATTCCAGAAAAACTGTTGATTTTCTGTGCTTGTACAATCCGTTCCGTTTGGAAATTCAATGTTAAGTATACCTGCTTTGAGCGAAAAATAGATATTTTTACGAATTACCGGTCTGGCTTCCACTACAAAAGTCAGTGTTTGCAGTCGGGACTTTTCATCAATAAGAATATTCCGTTTTTCAAGTCCTTTTTCGAGTTTTTCCTGCTTCTGAATGAGTTTGGCACGAATGGAATTGATAAATTTCATTGCTTCAATCTCCGTGGCATGCACGGGCATAGTCACTTTCAAACCGTTGCTCAGAATCCTCACTCGTATGTACTTCGACCGCTCATGGCGCACGAAATCAATAGTTCCCAATTCTGAATCAGCATGCATAGTTTGACGATATACGGTAAAATCTATTTGATAACAGTACAAAGGTACATTTTTTTGAGTAAAAATATGAATATATAGTTTGAAACGAATAACTTTGTACAAAATTTTGAAAACAAAGCTAAGATGATAACTGCTAAAAATATTCGCAAAAGTTTCGGCGATTTGGAAGTACTTAAAGGTGTTGACTTAACAGTCAATAAAGGTGAAATTGTATCAATAGTGGGTCCAAGTGGTGCCGGAAAAACAACTTTATTACAGATTTTAGGGTCGCTTGACAAACCAAATGAAGGTGAAATACTGGTTGATGGAATAAATTTTAGTCGGTTGGGCGATAAACAACTTGCTGAATTCCGGAATAAGCACATCGGTTTTATTTTTCAATTTCATCAACTGCTGCCTGAATTTACTGCACTTGAAAACGTAATGATTCCGGCATTAATAGGGCGTTCGGACAAATCGAAATCAGAACTAAAGGCAAAGGAAATTTTATCCTATTTGCAACTTAGCGATCGCATGGAGCATAAACCGGGCGAACTGTCGGGTGGCGAAAAACAACGCGTAGCAGTGGCAAGAGCTTTGATTAATGAACCATCTTTGATTTTGGCAGATGAACCTTCGGGAAGTTTGGATTCAAAAAACCGCGACGAACTGCATAAATTACTTTTTGACTTGCGTGACAAATTTGGACTTACCATTGTTATTGTAACACATGATAAAGAATTGGCAGCACTTTCCGACAGGATTATTGAAATGCGCGACGGAAAAATCTTGACTAATTAGGTATTGGAACTCTATTTTTAACTAATGTATGGCATCTGGTTAATTCGCTAATACTTACGTGTTACCGAAAATGATGTTTTTGGGAAAAACAATACAGGTAACGAAACGCCTACTACAAGTGCAAAAAGAACGAACATAGTTGTCAGTCCGTTATGAAAAAAATCCAACATAAATCCTTGAGCTTTAATGCTATCTGAGGTACGCATAAATTTTATAAGTCCCAATATAGTTCTGTATGCAAATAATCCCGGTATCATGGGTAGAAGTGATGGAAACGAAAAAACTTCGGCCGGGCAATGAATAATTCGGGCAAACAAAATACTGAGCAATCCGATACAGGATGCAGCCACAAACGTTGCCAACGAAATTTCTAATCCGGCTGAATGTATCAGTCCAAACCTAAGACCATGACCAATCGCTGCCAGCAATGCAGAAACAGCTATGGCTTTACGTGATGGATTGGAAATTACCGCAAAACCAATAGCTGCAATGGCTGCAAGTGCTCCATCAATAACAATTAAACGAATCATTTCTGTATTTATCATAGCTTTTCTAATCCTAAAATTAACATGGAAGTAAACAATCCAACAGCAATACAAACAATCAGACTCGATGCATTTACCAGTCGGGCAATACCCGTAAGTACATGACCTTCAATAATATCAAGTATAGAATTGATAAGCGGAACACCAGGAATAAGAAAAAGCACACTCGATGCCAATGCCACTTCGGGTGTAGTGCCTAAATGAAAAACGTAGCCCAACCCTGCCAACAAGGAAGCCACAAATGCACTGGTAGTAAATACAATGAGGTGGTTTATATGTTTTTTAATCATTTCCTGACGGGTAAAGAATCCGACTAGTGTGGCTAAAAAAACAAGCCCTACTGCATATAAATCGCCTTTAAATAAAGCACAAAATGAAGCATTGGCACAACCCACTAATATCAATACCAACCAACGTGAAATGCGTTTTTGGGTAACAATATCGTGAAATCTCAACTTTATTTCATCGTAGGTCAGATTTTTGTCAAAAGTATCCCAGCTCAATGCACTCAAGTCAGATACAATTCTAAAATTAAGTGCCAACGGACGATTCTTTTTTATTACTGTCAATCGGTTTGTTGAGTCAATTTTGCTGGTAATGGTCATCATAATACTAAGCTGAAAAACGGACAATTCAATGGAATATCCAAATTTTTCGGCCATGCGCGAAATATTTTGAGTAATTCGCATAGTGTGTGCGCCAGTAGTCATGAGTTCGGCTGCTATGTCGGTCAGTAAATCGGCAATTTCCTGAATGCTGGCTAAAGTGTTGTTTGGTTTAATGGTCATTTGAAACAAATAAAAAATGAGGCTGCAAAGGTAATAAATATCGTACAATAATTTGGCTGTAAGGCTGATTATTACTAAAATTGCAAAAGCTTTTGAAAAACGCTGAACTAATTGAATTTCCAACTGTTTTTTATGCAAATACCGAATAAATAAACCGAAATGAAAACTGAAAAATTTGATGTTAGTGGTATGTCATGTGCAGCCTGTGTGGCGGCAGTTGAAAAAACCGTTAGTAAATTACCGGCTGTAAAAACAGTGCAGGTAAACTTATTAACCAACAGTATGACTGTGAATTATGACGATTTGCATTTAACCACCGACATGATCGAGAAATCGGTTGAGATGGCTGGTTATGAAGCCCATTTCAGACCAATTATGCTAAACAACAAACAGAAATCAACACCCAAAATTGATTATGTGGCTGAGGAAAAAAAAGAATTAAAGAGGCATTTTGTTATTTCGGCTGTATTTTTGATTCCATTGCTTTATGTTTCAATGGGTCACATGATTGGACTTCCATTCCCTGATTTTTTTCACAATTCGGAATATACATTTTATGTAGCTTTTTTACAGTTTTGGCTTTTACTTCCAATTGTTTACAATAACCGTAAATATTTCATAAACGGTTTTAAATCATTATTTAAAGCCGCACCCAACATGGATACATTGATTGCCATTGGATCGTCGGCAGCTATCCTATACGGTTTTTATGCACTTTTTCGTATTTATATCGGATTAAAATACGGCTATACCCAAACGGTGGATCGCTTCATGAATGATTTGTATTTCGAATCGGCAGCCACGATACTTACTTTGGTTACACTCGGTAAATACCTCGAAGTAAAATCCAAAAGCAGAACTTCCGACGCACTTACACGCTTAATGGATTTGTCGCCCAAAACAGCCAATGTAATAAGACATAAAGTTGAACTTGAAGTTCCTGTTGAAGAAGTGGAATTGAATGAAATGGTGGTAGTGCGTCCCGGTCAACGAGTGCCGGTTGATGGTGTAGTGCTTACCGGAAATTCTTCGGTTGACGAATCGGCACTAACAGGCGAAAGCATGCCCGTTTTCAAGCAAAAAGGAGATAAGGTATTATCTGCAAGTATCAATAAATCAGGCTCATTTACAATTCGGGCTACTAAAATTGGGAATGACACCACATTGGCTCAAATCATTAAATTGGTTGAAGAGGCCTCATCGTCCAAAGCACCCATTTCCAAATTGGCTGATAAAATTAGTGCTATTTTCGTACCGGTGGTTATTGGTATTGCCATACTTACAACTGTGTTTTGGAAACTCGCGGGACAACAGTTTGATTTTGCACTTACAATGGGAATTGCTGTTTTGGTTATTTCTTGTCCGTGTGCTTTGGGGCTTGCCACTCCGGTAGCTATCATGGTTGGAACTGGTAAAGCTGCCGAGTTTGGCATTCTGTATAAATCGGCCGAATCGCTACAAGCTGCCAGTAATATTAACTGTGTGGTACTGGACAAAACCGGCACGCTAACCGAAGGAAAACCCAAAATAACCGATATAATAATTGCTAATGTAAAAGACCAAAATGAATTATTATCCATAGCAGCAGCACTCGAAAAACCTTCGGAACATCCGGTGGCAGGGGCAATTTTAGAAAAAGCCCAAGAAATGAGAATAACAATTCAACCCATCGAAAATTTTAAATCTTACCCGGGATTGGGAGTCTCCGGAATTATTTCCGGTCAAAAATATTTTGCAGGAAATCTGAAATTTATAGCTAAAAATAATATCTCAACTATTGATTTAGACCCAATTGCAAATCAGCTTGCCGACCAAGCTAAAACGCTTTTGTATATTAGCACCGAAACTGAATTGCTTGGAATTATGGCTGTAGCCGATGTGCTAAAACCCACAAGTATACAGGCAGTTGCGCTGCTCAAAACGCTTGGTTTTGAAATAGTTATGCTTACCGGCGACCACATAAAAACCGCAGAAGCCATTCAAAAACAACTTGGAATCAGCAGAGTTGTTGCCGATGTACTGCCTCAGGGCAAGGATAAAGAAATAGCGCGACTTCAAAGCGAAGGAAAACGGGTGGCAATGATAGGCGATGGAATTAACGATTCGCCGGCACTCATGCGCGCTGATGTTGGCATTGCCATTGGTGCAGGCACTGATATTGCCATCGAATCAGCCGGAGTGGTACTTATGCGAAGTGACTTGCTCGATGCCGTTAGCGCATTACAACTAAGTAAGGCTGTGATGCTGAATATCAAACAAAATCTATTCTGGGCATTTTTCTATAACATTATAGGCATACCGCTGGCAGCAGGTGTGTTTTACAGTTTGCTCGAATGGCAACTCAACCCAATGATTGCGGCTGCGGCCATGAGCTTCAGCTCAGTTACCGTGGTGCTAAATGCCTTGCGATTGATTCGTTTTAAACCCGATTTTTCCTAAATAAATCTCAATTATAAATATCTTAATAATTAAAAACTATGTCAGAAAAAATATTATTAATCAAAGGAATGAGCTGCGGACACTGTTCGGCTCGTGTTGAAAAAGTGTTGAATGCCATTGATGGGGTACAAGCCAAAGTGGATTTAGATTCAAATTCGGCATCACTCAATTTATCGAAAGATGTAAGCGACGAAATTTTGAAAACAGCTGTTGATACTATTGGTTATGAAGTGGTAGGTATAAAATAAATATTCGCCAACCATCATTAAAAACAGCAATTAAAATTGAAATAATTCCAATTTTAATTGCTGTTTCTGAGAATTAGTTATATTTGCAGCACTTAACCTTTATCAGTTTTGCAAAATATGAGTAAATCAACTAATTCGAATGGTTTGTTTTTATTATTAACCATCGTGGGTCTTGGAGTTTACCTAATGTATTACCTGAATAGTGATACCGATTTCAGTATTTTAAATGGCGAGTCACCAAATCCTGCTTTTCATTCCATTAAAGTGCCTCAAGCAGGATATTCAAATGGAAGTAGCTCGGTACCATATACACTGCAAACCACTCCATCAAATCCGATATTAAATGTAAATAATGGTCAATACTCTTCCGGTGCTAATCCATCCAATAGTAATCAAAATGCAGAAAGTCAAATAACATCAAAAATCAATGTTATTTTGAAAATCAAGGAAAATGGTCAGGAGGCAGCTGATAACTCAGAAATGAGTACCTTAAATAAAGGGAATAAACAAGACCATTCTTACATACTCGATCCAGTTATATCAGCGGTTGATATTCCATCTTTTGTTCATTCAAAATAGCTAAACACAGCATATCTTACAATTTTTTCTTCAACGAAGTGTAAGTCATACAAATTTCATTGTTATAACGCGTTTTTCAAATCTAAAAACTTGCCGGTATATGATGTTTTGCATTTTTGCAAAGCTTCCGGAGTTCCTTCAAACACCACATTTCCACCTTTATCGCCACCCTCGGGACCAATATCAATGATATGGTCGGCGCATTTTATAATTTCAATATTATGTTCGATAATAATTACCGTATGACCTTTGGCAATCAAGGCATCAAAGGCTTTCAGCAGTGTTTTTATGTCGTGAAAGTGAAGTCCGGTAGTTGGTTCGTCGAACACAAAAATAGTTGGTTCAGGCTTTTCGTTGGCAAGAAATGAGGCTAACTTCACGCGCTGACTTTCACCGCCCGAAAGTGTACTGCTCGATTGTCCGAGTTTTACGTAACCCACACCCACATCTTGCAGCGGTTTCATGCGTTTAACAATTTTCTTTTCGGTGTTGCCACTCTGTGCCGAGAAAAATTCAATGGCTTGATTAACAGTCATTTCAAGCACATCAAAGATATTTAAACCATTATAATGAATATCCAAAATATCTTGTTTAAACCGTTTTCCATGACAATGTTCGCATTCCAACACCAGATCGGCCATAAATTGCATTTCCACGGTTACCGCTCCCTCACCCTGACATTCCTCACAACGACCGCCTTCGGTATTAAATGAAAAATGCGAAGCAGAATAATTCATTTGTTTCGATAATTGCTGGTCGGCAAAAAGCTTCCTAATTTCATCATAAGCTTTGATATAAGTTACCGGATTGGAGCGTGACGAACGCCCAATAGGATTTTGATCCACGAATTCAATGTCTTTGACCAAATGCATACTGCCTTTAAGGGTTCCAAACTGTCCGGTTCGGTCGGCCACACCACCGTAATGTTTTTTCAGGGCCGCATAAAACACATTACGTACCAACGAAGATTTTCCCGAACCGCTTACCCCGGTAACTACCGTCATCACATTCAATGGAAATTTCACGTTGATACCTTTCAGGTTGTTTTCACGCGCGCCCAGAACTTCAATATAGTTATTCCATTTGCGGCGATGCGTTGGAATATCAATCTTTTCCTGACCAAACAGATATTGTAACGTAAATGATTTGGATGTATCAAAAACTCCCACTTCAGGGGGTTGGGGGGCTCCCTGAAAAACCAATTCGCCACCTTTGCGTCCGGCATACGGACCAATATCGATTATATAATCGGCAGCACGCATAATTTCTTCATCGTGTTCCACCACCACAACTGTATTTCCTATGTCGCGTAACTGTTTCAGCACTTTAATCAGCAAATGGGTATCGCGGGAATGAAGTCCGATACTTGGTTCGTCCAAAATATACAACGAACCCACCAGACTGCTTCCCAATGACGTTGCCAGATTAATACGTTGACTTTCGCCACCCGAAAGGGAATTTGATAAGCGGTTCAGTGTCAGATAACCAAGTCCTACATCCATTAAAAAATCTATGCGGTTATTTATTTCAATCAATAATCGTTTGGCAATGGCTGCATCTTGCTCATCCAGTTGAATGTTTTTAAAATAATCATTTAGTTTTTGAATGGATAAAAGTACAAGTTCCGAAATGGATTTTCCGCTCACTTTTATGTACGAAGCTTCTTTTTTTAATCGACTACCTTTGCACGTATGACAAGTGGTTTTACCTCGGTAGCGAGCCAGCATAACGCGGTACTGGATTTTATACTGGTTGGCTTCCAGCATTTTAAAGAAAGCATTCAGCCCTTCGAAATGTTTGTTTCCCGTCCAAATTAACTGGCGTTGTTCGTCAGTTAGCTCATAATAAGGCTTGTGAATTGGAAAGTTAAATTTTGAAGCTGAATGAATCAACTGGTTTTTCCATTCGCTCATTACCTCTCCTTTCCAACAAGCCACCGCATCTTCGTAAATTGATAGCGTTTTGTTTGGCACCACCAGATCTTCGTCAATGCCAATAACCCGTCCAAAACCTTCACAAATCGGACAAGCACCTATCGGACTGTTGAAACTGAATGTATGCACAGTTGGGGTTTCAAATTGAATACCGTCTGCTTCAAAGCGCTTTGAAAATGATAGAATTTCAGGTATTTCGTTATTATAAATTTTTAGTACACAAATTCCGTTTCCTTCAAAAAAAGCCGTTTCAACCGAGTCGGTAAGCCTACTAATGGTTTCCTGATTATGATTAATGGATAAACGATCGATAATCAAATAAACTTCGGGATTATTATTTCTACCGGCATTGGATTTAATAAAATCGCTTATCTGTAAGGTTTCGCCATTCACATCAATACGGCTAAAACCCTGCAATTGAAGGCTGTAAAGTTGTTCTATCAGCGGACGGTCAGTAGTGGCAATAACGGGAGTCAGTACCATAAGCCGTGTTTCGTCGGCATATTGCATGGCAGCATCTATCACATCCTCCGATTCGTGTTTTTTTACCAATTCACCCGAAACAGGAGAGTAGGTTTTGCCAATTCGGGCATAAAGTAGTTTGATATATTCGTAAATTTCGGTGGAAGTACCAACCGTAGAGCGCGGATTTCGGGTATTTACCTTTTGTTCGATGGCAATAGCCGGCGGAATTCCTTTGATGTAATCCACTTCGGGTTTGCTCATACGTCCCAGAAACTGACGGGCATAGGATGAAAGACTTTCCACATAGCGGCGCTGTCCTTCGGCATAAAGTGTGTCGAATGCCAGCGATGACTTCCCTGAACCCGACAGTCCGGTAATCACAACGAGCTTGTTGCGCGGAATTTCTACATCAATATTCTTTAAATTGTGAACCCGAGCACCTTTAATTAGTATATTTCCTTGTTTCGACATGATTTGTTTAATTCGTAGTTCATAATTGGTAATTCATAAATCTATGTGAACAATAAACTATCAACTAAATTTGACCTGCAAAGATACGATTTAGGAAATGAAAAATAATGATTCCATCATCAATAAAGCTAAAACTATATTTGAACCAAAAATGTTTTCGAAATGGGAATATGCATTTTTTAAGATGAATAAATGCAATAAATATACAAATAATATGAATATATCTACCTTTTTAATTTAAAATAGTATATATATTGCATATTATAGACTACACATCTTGTAATATACAAATTTTTATGTACTTTTGCGCCAATTATAAATAAATATACAAATAAAGAAGCAAACAGTCAGGAAATCATTCTTAATTTTAATAAATAATTTCAAATACAAAATTAAAATATCAGTTTAGTATATTCTTTTAAAAAACAATTTACACATGAAAAACAAACGTAATCGTTTACAGATTATCTCTGAAATTCTTCGTTCCACAGTGGTTGGAAGTCAGGAAGAATTGCTCAAAATTCTTAGTGACCGACAGTGTGAGGTAACCCAGGCTACCTTATCGCGCGATTTAAAACTGCTTAAAGTTGCCAAAACGCCGCTTTCGAACGGTGCATACAAATACATTTTACCGTCATATAACAAACCCCTTCCGAACACCGGGTCGTTAAATACACTGATAGCTCACGGGGCAGTGTTAAGTCTTGAATTTTCGGGACAACTTGCCGTAGTTAAAACAAAGCCCGGATATGCAAGCGCCATAGCTTGGGATATTGACAATAAAGCCACCGAACAGGTTTTAGGAACTATTGCGGGCGATGATACAATTTTGGTAATTCCACGCGAAGGTATTTTGAGAGATGATATTCTCGATATGATGAATAATACCTTTTCAGAAAAGTAATAATTACAAATATATTGCTTAAAATAAAGTATTTCTGTATCTTTGTTGCCCTTTTGAAAAAAAACAATGTGTTATGCTGACAACATCCCTGGAATTAAGAAATAGATTAAGTTATACTTCTGTTAAAAGAGTTACTTTAAACTAAATTAAAGAACTCATTCAAAATTGAAAATGGAAAAAAGGATTGCCATTGATGAGATAACGGTACAAGTTGCCGACGAACGTTTTTTGAACTATGTAGATACCATCTTAACTACTATTGCCGATGCAGCTAAAGTACGTGGAACGGGTATTGCAAGGCGGTCGCCCGAATATATTGCGCAAAAAATGAAAGAAGGAAAAGCAATAATTGCTTTGGCTGGCGATGAATTTGCAGGTTTTTGCTATGTTGAAAGTTGGGGAAACAAAAAATTTGTTGCCAATTCAGGTTTGATAGTGGTTGATAAATACCGCGGCAACGGTTTAGCAAAACGCATTAAACGCAAAGCATTTGAATTGTCGCGCTTGCGCTATCCCGATGCAAAAATTTTTGGTCTTACCACCGGATTGGCTGTAATGAAAATTAATTCCGAACTGGGCTATAAGCCTGTTACATTCTCTGAACTGACCGACGATGAAGCTTTTTGGAAAGGATGCCAGAGTTGCGTAAACTATGACATTTTGCAACGAACCAACCGGAAACACTGCCTTTGTACAGGCATGTTGTTTGATCCGGCAAAAGATGTAGAAAAATAATTTACGATTGAAGGATTTACAATTTACGACTTAAAGACAGTCGTATGTC
>CAZEEB010000028.1:0-15572 GCA_964511245.1 uncultured Paludibacter sp. | reverse complement strand
ATAAATATTGTTGAAATTCAACCATATAAGATATTAATTCAAATAAACTCTATTTTTCAACCATTTTTTTGAATGAATTTTAAACTGTATATTCTCTTAGCTATTTTCTTTGTCTCTATTGGTTTATCTGCCGAATCGAATGTTCGTGTTTACGGATATGTAATAGATTCTAACAATCGAGGAATAGAACAATGTAACGTTTTTTTTGCAAATACAAATACTGGTACAAAAACGAATCAAAATGGATATTACGAATTAAGTATGAGCGTAAAAGACTCATCTGTACTAGTTTATTCCATGCTTGGATACCAAACCATTAAGCATACAATTCATTCACATCAGCAGGTAATACAAATTTCTGTTCAATTACCTACCTTATCAAAAGAACTTTTGGGAGCTAATGTAATTGGTCAGCGCCGACAAACCTCTATGCTAGATATGATTGACCCATCAAAACTTCGGGTTATGCCAAATACTTCGGGTGGAATAGAATCACTATTGATCACTTTTGCTGGAGTAAGTTCAAGCAATGAATTAAGTTCGCAATACAATGTACGGGGCGGCAATTTTGACGAAAATGCTGTATATGTCAATGGATTGGAAGTATATAGACCATTGTTAATTCGTGCCGGACAACAAGAAGGTTTGAGTTTTATTAACCCCGATATGGTTCAAAATGTAGCATTTTCGGCTGGTGGTTACGATGCTAAATATGGTGATAAAATGTCGTCGGTGCTGGATATTCAATATAAAAAACCAACTGAATTTGAGGCTTCAGCTTCATTAAGTTTATTAGGAGCTTCAGCTTATGTTGGAACTTCAGGTAAGAAATTTACGCAAATGCATGGTTTCCGTTATAAAACAAATGGTTATCTACTTGGAACTCTGGATACTAAAGGTGAATATAATCCTTCGTTTATTGATTATCAAACTTACATGACATACCAGTTTAATCCGAAATTTGAACTTACTTTTTTAGGGAATTTTTCTCAAAATTCATATCAATTTATCCCTCAAAACCGTGAAACTTCGTTTGGAACATATCAAACTGCACGAAAACTGAAAATTTATTTTGAAGGACAAGAAGAAGATTTATTTAGAACTTCGTATGGGGCTATAACACTCAATTACAAGCCTATAAAAGGAATGAAACTCAGTGTTTTGGCTTCCACGTTTTATACCAACGAGAATGAAACCTATGATATTTTAGGTGAATATGTGTTGAGTGAAATAAAAGTAGATCCAGATCCGGCTAAACAGGCAGGTGCTTCATTAGGAGTAGGAAAATACCAGCAACATGCCCGTAACAGATTAAATGCATCGGTTACAAATCTATCTCATTTGGGTGAGTTTGATTTTCAAAACCATAAGCTGAGATGGGGTTTAAACATTCAGAACGAAATGATTGCCGATAAAATTTCTGAATGGGAATGGCGTGATTCTGTTGGATATTCACTTCCATTCAGCAATAAACAACTGAATTTATATTATAATATGAAAGCAGATACTGTGTTGTCGACCTGGCGAACAACCGGATTTGTTCAAGATACTTATAAATGGAATTCAAAAGCTGGTGCATTCAGTATAACGGGTGGAATGCGTGCAAATTACTGGTCATTTAACAAAGAATTACTGATTAGCCCACGTCTTTCTATTTCCTATTTACCACGTTGGAAAAGTGATTTTAGTTTCCGTTTTGCCACCGGATTATATTATCAGGCACCATTTTATAAGGAAATTCGTGACACCATCACCGATGCGTTAGGAAATGTCCGGATTGATCTGAATAATAACATCAAGGCGCAACGATCCCTTCATTTTGTACTTGGTGGCGACTATTACTTCAGAGCATGGGGACGACCATTTAAATTCACTACCGAAGCATTTGCCAAACTTGCTGACCGGGTAATTTCATATTCAGTTGATAATGTTCGGATATTATATTCGGGTAAAAACGATGCTAATGCATACACTACAGGTATTGATTTTAAATTATACGGAGAGTTAGTACCTGGAGCTGATTCGTGGATTAACCTTTCGTTAATGGACTCAAAACAGGATATTATTGGAGATTCATACGTTACACACAGCTATGATTCAAATGGAAAAATACTTTCGAGCACAACCGTTTACCCCGGTTATGTAGCTAGTCCAAGTGAACAACGATACACCTTTTCGATGCTTTTTCAGGATTATTTGCCCAATAATCCGAAATATAAAATGCAGTTGAAATTTATATGGTCAGATGGTTTACCATTTGGTCCACCCCGCAATGTGGAATATCGAACTGCATTCCGAACTCCAGCTTATAGAAGGGTTGATATAGGTGCTTCGCGTGTTTTGGTAAGTGGTACAGACAAAATGCTGAATAAATCGTGGTTAAAACACGTTAAAAGTATTTGGCTGAATGTGGAAATATTTAATTTACTTGATTTTCAAAATGTAAACTCATATTATTGGGTAACCGACATTTCGAACCACCAATTAGCAGTTCCAAACTATTTAACACTGAGGCAATTGAATTTTAAAGTAATGGTGGACTTGAAATAACAAAAAATCAAATTGGAGTTTTAAAACATATAGATTAAACTGATAATTTCCAAATATTAAGTCTATTAATCCATTTTGAGAATTATTTATTTATAAGAAATATACATGGACGTTTATTTAAATCTGGCAGTTGAGTTTTCCACTCTTTAATGGTTTTAGTTCTGATAAATTCGGTTTCGAGTGTAATGTCAACCGCAATGCAAAGATGAGTTATTGGCTGACATGTTTTGATAATTTCTTCCAACATCTTCATGTTTCGATATGGAGTTTCAATAAAAATTTGTGTCTGATTTTCGGAATAAGCCCTTGATTCAATTTTTTTTAGTGCTTTGGAGCGTTCATCACTTTGAATGGGTAGATAACCATTAAAGGCAAAACTCTGACCGTTAAATCCTGATGCCATAAGAGATAATAAAATTGACGAAGGACCAACTAAAGGTACTACATTGAACTTATTTCGCTGAGCCATAGCCACCACATCGGCTCCCGGATCGGCAATAGCCGGACAACCAGCTTCAGAAAGAATTCCCATATCATTTCCTACAAACATAGGTTTCAGAAATCCACTAATTTCTTCGGTCGAAGTATGTTGATTTAGAATAAAAAAAGTGAGCGAGTCAATATCAATCGCAGGATTGGCTTTTTTAAGAAAACGACGTGCTGTACGCACATCTTCAACAATAAAATACTTTAAATTAGAAACAATATGAGTATTTCGAGCCGGTAAAATACTGTCGAATGAACTTTCACCTAATGAGGTTGGTATAAGATACAAGGTTGTCATATTCGAAATTTTTAATTCTGACTTTTCAAATTTTCTAATTCTTCACTCAAAATTTCCCATTCATAAACTTTTTGTTCCAGTTCGCGCTGTTTTTTTTGATATAGCATAATATACTCATTATCAGAAGCTTTATCAGGTAATTGAAGTTGAATATCCATTTTTGAAATTTCAGATTCAAATTTTTGAATTAGGAGTTCAACATCCTCAACCGCTTTTTCGGCTTTTTTAATTTTTCGACTTAATTCTTTACGGGCTTCATAGCTTAATTTATTTTCAGAACTAACCTTGTCTTTCGATTCGGCAGCATTTTTCAACGAATTAGATATTTCCAAATCACGCAAATTATCCATTCGTTTATATTGCAGAAATTCATAAATTCCACCCAAATGTTCACGCACTTTTTTATTTCCAAATTCATATACTTTTGATACCAACCCATCTAAAAATTCACGGTCGTGTGAAACCACAATAACGGTTCCATCAAAAGCTTTAATTGCTTCTTTCAACACATCTTTTGAACGCATATCCAAGTGATTGGTCGGTTCATCAAGTATTAGTAAATTTACAGGCTCAAGTAGTAAGCGAATCATAGCCAACCGGCTTCGCTCGCCTCCCGAAAGCACTTTTACTTTTTTATCGGATGCTTCGCCGCCAAACATAAATGCGCCTAAAATATCTCTAATTTTAGAACGAATATCGCCCACGGCAACATAATCAATAGTTTCAAAAACTGTTCGATTTTCATCGAGCAATGAAGCCTGATTTTGAGCAAAGTAACCAATTTTTACATTATGACCAAGCTTCAACGTACCAGAATATTCAATTTCATTCATGATACATTTTACTAAGGTACTTTTTCCTTCACCATTTTTGCCGACAAAAGCTACTTTCTCACCTCGATTTATAATTAAGCCAATATTATCAAGGATAATTGATTTAGCATAGGCTTTTGTTAATTGCTCAATTTCCAACGGAATACTTCCTGAACGTGGTGCAGGTGGAAATTTAAGATGTAACCTAGAATTATCTTCTAAGTCCACTTCAAGTCGGTCAAGTTTTTCAAGTTGTTTAACACGTGATTGTACTTGAATGGCTTTAGTGGCTTGATAGCGGTAACGGGCAATAAATTCCTCCGTATCAGCAATCAATTTTTGCTGATTTTCATAAGCACGGACTTGTTGGTCATGCCGTTCAACCCGCAATTGTACATATTTTGAGTAATTTACGTTGTAATCATATATTTTTCCAAGCGAAATTTCGATGGTGCGATTAGTTACAGCGTCGATAAAAGCTCTGTCGTGCGATACAAGTAAAATAGCACTATTCGAAGTTATCAGAAAGTTTTCAAGCCATTGAATCGATTCAATATCAAGATGGTTGGTAGGTTCATCAAGTAGCAAAACCTCAGGTCGTTGAAGTAATATTTTTGCCAATTCAATACGCATTCTCCATCCACCACTAAACTCCGAACATTGCCTGTCAAAATCTGAACGGATAAAACCAAGTCCAAGCAACGTTTTCTCAATTTCTGCATAAAAATTACCATTCCCAATGATTTGAAGCAACTCATTTTGATGTGTTAAATGATTCAAAAAATCATGATATTCATCAGTTTCATAATCCTTACGCTCAGCCAATTCAACGTTCATCCGTTCAATTTCAGTTTGCAAATCAGTAATATGTTCAAATGCTTTTTCGGCTTCCTGCATTACAGTTGTACCTTCATTATGAATCATGTGCTGAGCTAAATAACCAATAGTGAGGTCTTTAGGCACTGTAATTTTGCCTTTTGTGGGAAGTTGTTTGCCTGAAAAAATTCGAAGTAAAGTGGTTTTGCCAGCGCCGTTTTTACCAACTAAGGCAATTTTATCTTTGGGATTGACTAGAAAACTTATTTCATCAAAAAGTGGCGACCCGCCAAATTCGACGGTTAGTTGTTCTATGGAAATCATGACTTTTAATTATTTTTTCAATAGGCAGGTTATGCCAATCTGATTACTTTGACATTGATTTTCTATCAACTAATCGCCAAAGAATTTCGGTAAGAATAACTGCTAAAACAAAAGCGACTAATGACAATAAACCAATAGACCAATTTCGACCGACAATACCAAGTATGATAAAACCAATTGTAACGATAAGTAATACAATAGTAACCTGACGATGTTTTAAACCCGTTTTAAGCAATAAATGATGAATATGATTTTTGTCTGGATGAAACGGCGAAACGCCTTTTTTGATGCGCGTAAGCATAACCCGAAGTGTATCAAAAAGTGGAACAGCTAAAACACAAACTGCAACTGCTGGAGCAGCATTCATTTGAAAAAAACTATTTAGATGAAATTTTTGTGGGTATGCATTCATTTCACAAAATTGGAAGATATAAAGCGTAATCATATATCCAAGAAGTAAAGAGCCCGAATCGCCCATAAATATTTTACTTTTAGTGCCAAATACATTGTAAATGAAAAAAACTCCCAATGAACCAACCATGGCATAGGCTGATATTGCTAAGTTTATACTTCCGGTTGTACTAAAATAATAAGCAAAAAACAAACAATACAAAATTCCCAAACCAGAAGCTAATCCATCTACACCATCGATAAGATTTAATGCATTGATAATCACTACAAATACAAAGGCAGAAAGCAAATAACTCACAACCAGAGGCAACTCATAAATTCCAAAAAAACCGTGTAAATGCGATAATCTTATATCAGATACCACAATTAGAAAAAAAGCCGAAACCAACTCACCAATTAATTTCCAATGTGCTTTAATATCTATTAAATCATCAATAAAACCTACGATTAGAATAAAAAACACACCGATAATTATAAACTGAAGTTGATTAATAATTCCATATGAAAACAAAAAAACGGTCAGTAAGAATGAAATAAAAATATTAATTCCACCTATATTGGGAATTGTACCCTCGTGTGAAGTGCGTTTATTGGGTTTAACAACGAAATTTCTCTTTTTTGCAACATCAATTACCAGAGGCATGAAACAAAGTCCAATAACAAAGGAAACCAAAATAGAAATAGCAGGTAAACTGTGAATGAAATTATTGATAATAAGCATCTATAAATAATTGTGAAAAATTAAACATCTAAGCGTTCGTACTGCGAGTTTTTACTTAAAAACTCAGGTACAATCTTTTTCATAAGCGATACGGTAAGGAAATTTTTACACAAAAAACTATATTGAATCAATTCATCAATTTGTAAGGAAACTCTATCATAATCATACTCCTGAACCTTACCAATCATAATTTTGGGATTATGAGTTTCTGAAGTAATTTCCTTCTGATTTAATAATTCTTCGTATAATTTTTCTCCCGGTCTTAATCCTGTGTATACAATTTTAATGTCAACATCAGGTTTATAGCCTGCCAATCGAATCATTTTTTTTGCTAAATTCACAATTTTTACGGGATTTCCCATATCAAAAATAAATATCTCACCACCCTCACCCATTGCACCGGCTTCTAACACGAGCATACATGCCTCAGGAATGGTCATAAAATACCTCGTTATTTCGGGATGTGTTACAGTTACAGGACCACCTTTTTCTATTTGGTTTTTAAAATGTGGTATAACTGAACCATTTGACCCAAGTACATTACCAAATCGGGTAGTAATAAATTTAGTACTTTCGGAATTTTCTACATTTAATTTCCGGAATAAAGATTGAACATAGATTTCGGCTATTCGTTTTGAAGCTCCCATCACATTAGTTGGGTTCACGGCTTTATCGGTCGAGATCATCACAAAGCGCCTTACATTATATTTCACAGCCAAATCAGCCATTATTTTTGTTCCCTTCACATTAACCTGAATACTTTCAACAGGATTATCTTCCATCAACGGAACATGCTTATAGGCAGCTGCATGGTATATAATTTCGGGTCTGTACATGTCCATCATAAATTCCATACGTTCATTATTACGTACATCACCTAAAAAAACAGTAAAATTTAAATCAGGATATTGTTCTTCAAGTTCAAGCCTTAAAGTGTGCATGGGCGATTCTGCCTGATCAACCAAAATTATAAATTTTGGTTTAAATGGAATTACTTGCCGTACAATTTCACTACCAATAGAACCTGCAGCCCCTGTAATTAATACAACTTTAGATTTCAATTGATTTGCAATGTTTTCATTTGACATTACAATACTTGGTCGCTCAAGCAAATCTTCTATCTGAATTGATTTAATTTGCTTTATAGTAGGCATTTCATTTTGCCAAATACTCATTGGCGGAGAAGTAAGAATCGATAAATTATTATTCAAAAAGATATCTAAATCGGTATTTGGATTTATCTGATTCATCTTAAGGGGTGAAACTATGACTGCTTTAGCTTTTGGAACTACATATCTTTTTACATTTTCATCTGTTAATTGATATACTTTAGCACCCATGATAACTTTTTGAGATACATTTTTATTGTTATCAATAAATCCTACCAACTTATATTTATTTTCAGTAGTTGTTCGAAGCATTTTTGCAATTCCTATGGCTGCAGATTGAGTTCCAAAAATCATTACAGGGATAATTTGCCCTGAATTTTGAGTGAAATAGTCATAAATTGATTTAACTGTAAGCCGAAGTATAAATAGTAGTAAAAAACTCAGAACTGCATAAATAAGTAAACCGGAATAGTAAAATGCATGAAAACCGCTCCCTAAATAAAAAAAATAATTTCCTATTGAAATAAAAACCACATTCGAAAGCACAGCCAATAAAAGTTTTACAGCATCAACATAACCTGAATACCTTAAAACACCGGAATATGTATGAAAAAGCCAAAAGAATACAATCTGAAAACCAAGTGTTAAAGTTATTCGTTGCAAAACACTTAAAATCCGTTGATCTGGCAAATTATTATATAATTTTAATGATATATAATAAGCTATGTAATAAGATATTAGGCATAAAAAAATATCTACAGATAGTACTACCCATCGAGGTAAATACTTTAAAGAAATAAGATGTGAAAAAACATCTGTACCAAATAAAAAATTAAATTTTTCTTTCATTTTCGGTAGTGTTTTAGTTTAGTTTGCAAAAAACAGTTTGCAAAGATAAGTTTAAAATGCGAAAAAAATATGGTAAGAACCTTAATTAATCTAATCAAAATATACAAATTCTTTGTAATTCATTCATTTACTGAAACAAAGCATAATAGATTTATAAAAAATCGAATAGTTTGCATTTTAAAAAAAATATATTGTTTATATTTGCAGCCTTAATTTAAATGAGCATTTATGTCAATACATAGCGAAGATTTTCGAAGAGTAACCACGCAACGACTGCTTGAGATGAAGCGTAGAGGTGAAAAAATTAGTATGCTGACTGCTTACGATTTTACAATGGGAAACATTGTGGATAAAGCTGGCGTTGACATAATTCTGGTAGGTGACTCTGCATCGAATGTAATGTGTGGAAATATTACCACACTTCCTATCACATTGGATCAAATGATTTTTTTTGGAAAATCAGTTGTTAGAGGCGTAAAACGCGCTTTAGTAGTTGTTGATATGCCTTTTGGCAGTTACCAGGGCAATTCCAAAGAAGCCCTTGCTTCGGCCATTCGAATCATGAAAGAAACACATTGCGATTGCTTAAAACTTGAAGGCGGAGAAGAAATTTTAGAGTCAGTTAAACGAATTTTAAGTGCCGGAATACCCATTATGGGACATTTAGGATTGATGCCGCAGTCAATTAATAAATATGGTTCGTATGCTGTAAGGGCAAAGGAAGAGGATGAAGCCGATAAATTAATTCGCGATGCTCATTTATTGGAAGAGGCAGGTTGTTTTGGAATAGTACTCGAAAAAATACCAGCATCATTGGCTAAACAAGTTGCATCTGAACTTACTATTCCGGTTATAGGAATTGGTGCCGGCGGAGGAGTTGATGGTCAGGTATTGGTGCTTCATGATATGATTGGTCTTACTCAAGATTTTTCGCCACGCTTTTTGCGACGGTATGCTAATATTCAAAGCATTATGAATGAGGCCATAGAACATTATGTTGAAGATGTAAAATCAGGTGATTTTCCGAGTGAAAAAGAACAGTATTGATAAATAAAACCGAAATATTTATTAGATATATTTAGTCTTTAACTATTTTCAGCACAGCCCAATTGTTTTTATAATGTGATTCCATCAATTTCATGCCATTCCGATTAGCTTCAGCTTCAATAATCGGAATATCTTCGGTATAAAATCCACTCATATATAATTCAGAGCCCGAATTAAGACATAAAGCATAACTTTCCATATCTGCCAGTAAAATATTTCGATTTATATTGGCCAATATTATATCAAATTTTAATCCATAAAGGAGTTCTGCGCCACCTAATTTAACTTCAACATTTTGAATGTTATTTACGTTAATATTTTCAATTGAATTTTCAGTACACCATGTGTCAATATCAATAGCCAAAACATGTTGAGCATCACATTTGGAAGCCAGAATTGCCAGTACAGCTGTACCACATCCCATATCCAAAATGGATTTACCTGCTAAATTCATTTTCAGAATTTCGGCTATCATCAAACTTGTTGTTTCATGATGACCTGTACCAAATGCCATTTTGGGGTCAATAATTATATCATATTTTGCATTAGGTACATGTTGATGAAATGAACTGTGAATGACACATTCATCCCCAATCACTATTGGTTCAAAATAATGTTTTTCCCATTCTTCATTCCAATTTTTTGATTCAATTTTTTCAAAATCATATTCAATACTGGCTTCAAAAGGAAAATCAGCTATCAATGCATTCAGTTTCAAAGCGTCAAAACTAATTTCTGTAATATAAGCATTAAATGACTCTTCGGTAGTACTAAAACTCTCAAACCCAATTTCACCAAGCTCTTGAGCCAATACATCCGAAATATACTCTTCGAAAGGCTCAATTATAAAACGAACTTCTATATAATTCATATCCAATATTTTAGAACAATTATTTAGTATTTTAAAATAAAATATAGTTTTTAAAAATTGATTTTTCAAAAACAATACGTAATTTTGGATTTCAACAAAATCAACACTATGCAAAGGTAACAAATTAAAAGAAAAACAGCAACAAAAAGTTATATTGATAAGAATTTCAATGGCACGATTCTTGATAAACTTTTGATAATAACTAAAGCGTAGAATATAACTAAACTATAGGAGGCATTAATATGAAACGATTCGCATTTTTAAGTTTATTGCTTATTACAATAACCTTAATGTCACAAAATCAGAATGTTGTTGATGACATTTATTTTATTCCGGGTAAAACAGATATTCAATCCGCAGTAAAGCAATCGAACGTATCAAAACCAAATTACAAAAACGGTGCGAAAGAAATTATTTACAAAGAACGAAAAATTAACTATCCAACACTTATAAAAGATACAATTTATGTAGATGGAAAATCGCCTGATGGCAATACATATCATACAAGCAATCAATTCAATATAAATAATTACGACGGACATACAAATCCGGTTTATCTTCATGACACCATCTATTTATCGGGATTAGCTCAGGAAAATACAGATAATATTGATCAGGATGGACATTATTTAAATGGTTTTAATGGTAATGAATCTGACAAAGAATATGCTGAACGCATACGCCGTTTTCACAATCCGAAATACAGTATTTTTATTGGCGATCCACGTTATAATGATATTTATTTTTTGAATAACAGTGATTGGAATGTCTATGTTGATGATTCTTATGCCTATGTAACCCCAACCTGGACAAATCCATATTGGTGGAATTATAATTTTAATTCATTTGGCATGGGATATGGCTGGAATTCAAATTATTATGGTTATAACGGAATGTACAGCCCTTGGGGATATAATAATTTTTATGGATATGGTGGAATGTTTGGTTACAACAATTTCTATGATCCTTACGGATATTATGGCTATGGAGGTTATTACGGAAATTATGGATATGGATACGGAGCATACTTAAGTGGTACTAGCGTTAAAAACAAAAACTTTGATGATAGCAATCGTCGTTCAACATCTAATTATAACACCGGAGGAGATACACGATTAGGAGGTACAAGAACAGATGCAGCAAGTAGTATAGTGAATTCGGGTGGTTATAACACTTCACAAAGCCGAAACCCTTATACAATTGTAAGTGGAACAACTGTTGCAAATACTTCAAATTCACGATATACTTCCAATTCAACAACCCGTATCGTAACAAATCAAGCTAATGGAATCGGATTAGTAAGAAATACTAGCAACCGGGGATTTAACACTTCAAGCGCTAACAATACAACAAATAACTTAAATTCACGTACTTCGACAGTAAATACTCAACCACGAACGTACACAAGTACTTCAAATTCAGTACCAACCGGTAATTATCCAAACCGAAATAATAATTCAACTGTATCATCTTTCAGAAGTTCAAATTCATCTATAATTCGTTCAAATACAAGTTCAGGAACTAATTCTGAAAGTTCATCACGCGGTAATTATTCTAGCGGAAATACTTCAAGTGGAATAACCCGAAGTAGTAATAGTAGCCCTTCATATTCTACACCAAGTTCATCTACTTATACTAGTGGTAGTAGTTACAGCAGTGGAAGTTCAAGCGGTGGAAGTCGTTCATCAAGTAGTTCGAGTGGTGGAAGAAGATAATTTTCACATCCTACACACTGAATTTCAAGTAATTAATTTTTAATTTTTTAGAATATGAAAAAGATAATTTTATCCATATTTTCAATATTTTGTGGAACAATATTAGTAGCTCAAACCGAATTTGATGCACAAAAACTTATTCAACCCGATATAATTGGTACAGCCCGATATATGGGAATGGCTGGTGCATTTAGTGCTTTAGGAGGCGATGCTTCTGCTATTAAAGACAATCCGGCTGGCTTAGGTATTTATAGAAGTTCTGAAATAACTGCAACTGCAAGTTTGATGTATCAAATCAGCAATTCAGTATGGTCAACGAATAAAACAAGCGATAATTTATTGAATACCGGATTTGATAATATTGCTTATATCATGGCTAATTCCACTTATCGTAGTCAAAGTGGAAACTCTGGTTTATTAAATTCCAACTGGTCATTTTCATACAACAGATTGAAAAGTTTTGAACGTAATTCAGCAGTAAGTGCTGTAAATCAAGCATCTTCAATTACCGATTATATGGCTTATTTTACCGGTGGCATTAAAAGTGCTGATTTATCGAATACGAGCACCTACAATGCTTATGAAAATACAAGTATTCCGTGGATTTCGGTAATGGGTTTTAACGGTTGGCTTATCAATGAATCTGTTAATTCGGGTGTTAGTTCATGGTCTTCGTTATTATCAGCAGGCGAATTGGTTACACCTTCGTTTAGTATTCAAGAACGAGGATATTTAGATGAATATTCAATTGGTTGGGCAGGAAATTTTGATAATTTATTATATGTTGGACTAACAGGAAATCTTCAATCAGTAAATTACAATATGACCAGCCAATACAAAGAAATTTTTGGGAATGGTGGTGGTATGACATTAAGTAATTATTTAACAACAACCGGAATTGGAGTAAATATGAATTTAGGATTGATTTATCGTCCTACCGATTTACTAAGGCTTGGACTGGCAGTTCATACGCCTACAGTTCTATCCTTGAGTGATAATAATTCAGCCAATATGGATTATTACATCAGCAGCACTAACAACGGAAACTTTGATAGTCCGAGTGGTTCCAATTCTTATTTATTATCAACACCTTGGAAAATTAATGCCAGTGCTGCCTATCTTTTAGGTCAAAAAGGTTTGATAAGTTTTGAATATGCAAAAGATTTCAGTACATCCAGTTATTATATGAATTCAAAATATAGTACCACCAGTTTTACAGATGAAAACAAAGGAATGAAAACACTGCTTAAAGATGTTCAAACTATAAAAATTGGTTTTGAATATAAATGCACTCAAAATCTTGCTTTACGAATTGGTTACGCGAATATTTCAGCCGGAACAAGTCCTACAGCCGATTTACTATTACAACCTTACACAACCAGAACAGATGTTCAGTATTTTCAAAACAACTTCACAAACTTCTATACTCTTGGTTTTGGATACCGCGAAACTAACTGGTACATTGATTTAGCTTTAGTTAATAAAAATATTGATGAAACATTTTATGCTTATAATACATTTGGACTAACGAAATTAAATCCAACTTTAGCATCGGTAAATCCGGCTAATATTAATTTATCTTCCAGTAATTTGGTTTTTACTATAGGTTTGAAATTTTAAAAAATATAAATTGATTATTTATGAAATTAGGCTAACCGGATGGTTAGCCTAATTTCTTTAGCTATAGTTCTGTTTTGGTTAATTTAAGTTTAAACTATATTAGCATTTTTTCAATCAATTTCCAATTGCAAACTACTTTTCAATACTTCGATAGCAGGATTTAATTTAGCTAAAATTTTATATCTATCTTCAGGCGAATTGGCACGCTGCATTTCTGTTTCTTCCGCGAGACGTATTCTAAATTTAATTTTTGAATTTTTTAAATATGTTTGAATATACTTCAAAAGTTCGCCTTCCATTCGTTTTAATTCTTTTTCTTGTAAGCTATTACTTACCGTTACCTGAAATTCAGTTTCAGTAATTAAAATTGGTTTTGTGGTAAGAATGAGGCTCTTCATACGACCTTGAGTTGCAAGTGTTTCCGAAAATTGTAACCAGGCTATTTCAAGATCTTCAATTGTAAATTTCATATCATCAACCGGTTCAGGCTTTTTATCTGTTATTTCATACTCTGTACTTGGCTCCGAACTAACTAAAGGAGCTGAAATAGAAATACTTACAGGTTTTTGAAATGTTGGTATTGATTCTTTTGAATTTGTCGATTGTTTTGTTGACTGATGAGCTGTGTGTACTAAATTATCATTTAATGCTACATTAGTTTTCATTACAGGAATAGTTTCATCATTCTTTTTTATTTCCTGAATTGGATTTTTTTTTTCATCATTATGAGCTACTTTTTTTTTTTCATCCGTGAGTTGACAAAGTCGGATTAATGTTAGTTCAACAAGTAAACGTTTATTTTTGCTCAAACGATAATCAATATCACAATCGTTACTAATTTTAAGTGCTTGAAACAGAAAATCGGTACTACAATTTTGAGCCTGAAGTTTATAGCGTTCGCCAATATCTGCTCCAACTTCAAGTAATTCAATAGTTTGTGAATCTTTACTAACCAAAACATTGCGTATATGTGAACTCAATCCTGTAATAAAATGATGCCCATCGAAACCTTTATTTAAGACTTCATTAAATATTAAAAGTGAATTTGATACATCTGTTTTCAAAAATGCATCAATAAGTCGAAAATAATACTCATAATCCAGTACATTCAGATTCTCAATAACGCCTTGGTATGAAATATTATTACCACAAAAACTTACCAATTGGTCGAAAATAGAAAGTGCATCACGCATTCCACCCTCACTTTTTTGAGCTATTACGTTTAAACCATTGATATCAACCATCACACCTTCTTTATCAGCAACCATTTGTAAATGAGTTACTGTATCAGCCACTGTTATTCGGTTAAAATCATAAATCTGGCAACGTGATAATATAGTAGGTATTATTTTATGTTTTTCAGTTGTTGCAAGAATAAAAATGGCATGTGGAGGTGGTTCTTCCAAGGTTTTGAGAAATGCATTGAATGCACCTTGAGAAAGCATGTGAACCTCATCGACAATATACACGCTGTATTTTCCTATTTGAGGCGGAATTCGAACCTGATCGGTTAACGAACGAATATCGTCCACACTGTTATTTGAGGCAGCATCCAATTCGTGAATATTATATGAACGTTGCTCGTTAAACGAAACGCATGATTCACATTTATTGCAGGCTTCAAAATCCGAAGATAGATTTTGACAGTTTATTGTTTTGGCAAATATACGTGCACAAGTAGTTTTACCAACTCCTCGCGGGCCGCAAAATAAATAAGCATGAGCCAAATGATTACTTTTAATTGCATTTTTGAGTGTAGTTGTCAAAGTAGACTGCCCTACAACTGAATTAAAGGTTGATGGGCGATATTTACGTGCCGATACAATAAAATTATCCATAAATTAATTTACATTACTACATTAGTTTGCAAATATAATCAAATTTGCTTGTTCATTTTCATTCAAAAAAAAGATTTCTGAAAAAAAACAGGTTGATAAAAAATG